>JAKAYJ010000204.1 GCA_021816385.1 Thermoplasmata archaeon | reverse complement strand
CTGAGGTAGAGGTTCACTGGAATGGAGAACGTTCCACAATAATAAAGAAAATGGTAGAAAATGGAATTGAGTTTGATGAAATAAGGGATGTTCATCTGAGAGACAGATTAGGGAGGCTCTGAATGAAATCTTCCAGAGTTTTCTGGCCATTCCTCAAGAAGGAGGTCAAAATGATCCTGAAATCCAACATTTATCTTCTCATAATGCTTCTCGATGTGGTAATTTCCATACTTGCCTCAATTCTTACAATAACCGGTTCAATAGATGAGAAACACATTGTACTTCAGATTTCACTCATTCCATATTTCACAAATCTCTACAATTTTTTTGTAATTTTCATGATCGCGCCTGCTATTTCAATATCAGATGAAAGAGAGAACGGTACATGGGACATAATCAATGTAAAAGTTGGAAATGATACATCACCAATTCTGGCAAAGATAGCCTCACAGCTCGCTTTTGCTTTTATCTTGATAGTGGTTTCCACCCTGACATTCATGCTCATTTATTTATCCTACTTCAGCACATTTCCCTCTGTAACATTAACAGAGGTTTCAAAATCTATTATAACGCTGCAGGGAAACTTTACAGGAACTTTCAAAACTGTTAATACCACTTCTACAAAAGTTGGCATTCCAGATTCCTTAATCAGTACAGTGGAAATGGTCATTGTTGCATTCCTTACAGTTATTCCCGTAGTGATGATCTCAGTTCTTTCTTCTAAATTTTTCAGGACGAAGATAAACTCAATAATATTTGTCATTGGATACTACATGGCAATGATTGCGTTGTTCACATTACTCTCAATTAAGAACACTTCTGCCATATTTGAACTCAAGGCACTGATCGACTCGTTAAACCCACAATTCCTCTTTACAGTTACATCGACCCTATTCAGCTTTGCAAACATTACCCTAATAACCTCCTACGGGAACATAGTAGTTTCATACGCAACAGCACAGGCACCACTATTTTCATACTTTGCATACATTATCCTGATTGTAACAGTAAGTCTCATTTTTGTGTTTTTTCCAAAAGGAGGTGAGATTTTAACATGGTTAAGAAAGAGAAAGCAATAATAATAGTATTGATAGTAGTGGTAATAATTTTTGCCGGATTTGTGCTTCCAGGATTAATTGATAACAGGGGAGAAAAGGTTAGCATCTCCCCACCACCATCTCCAGGTGGGAAAAGCCCTTCATCTTTCAAAATTCTTCTTGATAAGTCATTTTCTGGTATCAAATCTGTTAATTGCACCTTCTCAGTGGAATCCAATTTTACAAGCATAACAGTTGAAACATGGAACAATGGAACCAATGGCTGGACTTGCAGTGTAACGAACCCAAATGGAACCATCGAAACAGGTGGAACAGTTCAAGCCGGGACTTCGGCGTCTTCAGCATTTGTATTTTATAAGAGTAATAAGATAGTATATGGAGAATGGAATGTAAATATAGATTCATCATCAAATGTGAAGGGAAGCGTGATCATAAAGGGAAACTACTAAAGAGGTTACTGTTCTGGCAGTCCATAAATTGACCCGCATCTTTCAAAAAATCTTCGCGTCTCTTCATACCGAATATTGTGAACATTGATGATAAAATAATTCTTCCTTCTGCACCGTAACTTGTTCACGTTTTGTAAATTTGCCATAGTCAAGGCTGGAAATTGATCTCTGCGTGTTAACTCCCAACATTTTCAGATGTTCAGATCAGAGCCCATAATGCCTGAATACATAGTTCTTTCCCAGATCGATTATTGCCATCGAGACGAAGGTAAGTGCAAGGACAAGCAGGACATCAATTATGGGGATGGCAGTAACCAGTATCCCGGCCCAAGAGATCAGGCTGATGAATATTAAATCAGCAACAGTCGCAGAAAGCAGCCATTTGCTTGGCCTTGAATTCCAGAATCTTCCCCTCTCCCTCACCATGTAGACTGTGAACTGGCCGGAGAAGACAAGCATGTCAAATATGAATGTGTGAATCTGATCATTGCTGAGCCCAAGCCTCAAGCCTATGAGCAGGATGGCGAATGATTCCACAACAATGAGTATTGCAAGGCTGAATGATGATCCAACGAGGGATCGGACATTCCACTTCTCAGGATTTTTCGAGAACCTCACATTATCAGTTGCTATGGACATTGTCACGAAATCGTTTGCAAAGAGCAGCAGTATGACATCAAAGGGTGTCGTCACGAAGAACCTGAATATGAAGAATGAAGTTGTGAGGAATATGGCAACCTGCACCGTTTTTATGATCTTGTTCAGCGTGTATGTGAGCATCCTCTGGAAGATCTTCCTTCCGTCTTCAACAGCGCTCACGATATCTGTCAGGCCCTCATGGGTAAGCACTATGCTTGCAGATGCCTTTGCAACATCAGTGGCTGACGCAACTGCAATACCTACCTCAGCCTGCTTCAATGCAGGTGCATCATTGACCCCATCACCAGTCATCCCTGTTATGTGGCCCTCCTTCTGCAGGATCTTGACAATGGAGAACTTATCCTCAGGAAATACCTCCGCAAAGGCGTTGCAGTCATTGATCTTTGTCTTTCCAGAGATCACGTCTGAGATCTTGCTCACATTCTGGCCTATATCAACCTCCCTTGCTATCTCTTCTGCTATGGGCGTTGAATCCCCGGTGATCATCCTTGGGGTTATTCCCATGGCCTTCAGCTTTCCTATGAGTTCCCTGGAATCGTCCCTTGGGGGATCATGCATGGGTATGAGCCCGCTGAATTTCCATGAACTGCCAT
>JAKAYJ010000203.1 GCA_021816385.1 Thermoplasmata archaeon | reverse complement strand
GATCTCAGGACTGTGAAGAGGACTAACGAGGATAAGTTCTTTCAGGAATTGATACCTGGTACTGTATTCTCAAGGGTATATTTTGACAGAGGTGCTACCATTTTCAGGTACGAGGTCAATGAACCTGAGGTGAGGGAAAGGGTCGCCAAATTGTATGCTAAATACAGGAATGAATTCATCGCATCCATCACTGATCCGGAAATGTATAACATAAGTGTGCTGACGAAGGAGGATGCAGTGGAACAGTTCACAAAAGCCCTGAGAATGACAAATTCATTCACGCCTGATGAAATGGACAGCCTGACATACTATGTAGAGAGGGACATAAAGGGATTCGGAAAAATAGACCCGATTATGAGGGATGCCAATATAGAGGATATTTCATGCGATGCTCCTGGTGTTCCTGTGTTCGTTTATCATAAGGCCTTCGGTTTCATTCCGACCAATATAATATATGAAGATGTTGATGAACTTGAAACCTTCGTTAAGAAGATGCTTCAGGATGTTGGAAGGCACATATCCATATCAAACCCCATTGTAGATGCAACACTGGAGGATGGCTCCAGGATTTCTGCCTCAATTGGAAAATACATAACAAACAAGGGATCTTCCTTTACCATAAGAAAATTCAAGGAAGAACCGCTGACACCACTTGATCTAATCCAGAGATCACTATGTAACACCAGGGTGTTTGCCTATTTCTGGCTTCTTACTGAATATGGCGGGAACGTTATGGTAGTGGGTGGGACTGCAACAGGTAAAACAACCCTCATGAACGCAATACTACTCTTCATACCAGCGCAGAAGAAGATAGTTTCCATAGAAGATACCAGGGAAATCAATCTAGTCCACGAAAACTGGGTTCCTATGGTAACGAGGACAGGATATGGCAAGCTTGATCCTGAAACGGGAAAGAGGGCAGGAGAGATAGATATGTTTGATCTGCTCACTGTGACCATGAGACAGAGACCCAGCTATGTGATTGTTGGAGAAGTTAGAGGTGCTGAAGCGTTCACACTATTTCAGGCAATGTCCATTGGAAGGTATGTCTATGGAACTTTCCATGCCGACGATATTAGCACATTCATTCACAGGATGGAGTCAAAACCGATAAACATTCCAAGAAATCTGCTTCTAACACTTGATGTTGCAGTAATACTTCAGAATGTAACTGATGACAGGGGATCAAGGAGAAGAATAAGAACAATATCTGAAATAGCTGGCCAGGACAGTATTTCAAAGGACATACTTATCAATAACGCATTCATACTCAACGAACAGTCCGATACCCAGAACTACTCCGGCTTCAGTTATGCCATAAAGAAGATAGCTGAAAAAGAGGGAAAGTTTGAGGACGAACTTGAAAAAGAGATCGATCTGAGGGCAAGGATACTGGACAAGATGATAGAGAAGGGAATTTCAAATTACAAGGACTTCTACTATATGGTAAACCAGTTCTACAAGGACAGGAGAAGGGTTTTCCAGTCTCTTGATATGACAGAAGAAATTCAGGTTTGAGTGGCATCCTGTGGCAATAATCTCCCTGCCACTATTGGCAGGTAGATTGTCTGCAAGAGGATTGATATCAGTACAATGAAAGTAACATCAATTTCAAGAACAAGTCCCCATTTTAGCAATAGAGCATTACCGGAGAGCAGTCCTATTGAGTATGGAACGGCTCCCTCCACCACAGAAACCACCCCACGGGGACCGGAAAGTGCTATGAAAGTTTTTGTTCTCCAGCTCTTTGCTGGACCCTTATTCTTTGATCTTCCCGGAGGTAATGATATGAAGACTGCCATTGGTCTTACAACAAATATAACTATAAGCGTCAGGATGAAACCCTGCAGCAGGTAACCGGTAATATCTCCTATTGTTATGAGACTCCCAACTAGAATGAAAATTATACCCTGGGCAAGAAATGAGAGATTTTCCTGGAAGTTTGATTCCCTTGACCAGAATATGCTCTTGTCTGTAAATGTCCCGACAATGGCACCTGTTGCAATGATTGCTGGGAAGGGAGTGATTCCTATGCCATAGAGAACAGTGAGTTCAAAAAGAACCACACCAAGAAGCAGGCCAACGATGAGATTCTCAAAATTCAGGTATTTGTTGAGATATATAATCCCGAAACCCATGATAACCCCAAATACCGATGGAACTGCTATCTGGATCACCAGGAACAATGGAATGCCTCCTATCAATCCCACAGCACCGGTAACGCTGTTGAAAAGCGTTGAGTAGGATGAGCCTGAGTAGATGAATGATATTGCAAGTGTGACAAGAATAATAGCCAGTGGATCGTTGAAAAGGCTCTCCCCTATAAGAGTTCCAGAGTAATCATCCTTTATCTTGATTTTCCTGAACAGTGGGATCAGTGTTGAAGGATCTGTTGGAGATATTATTGCTCCAAACAGGAATCCAATCAGGAACGGGGCGCCTGTAAGCAGGGAAAAGAATATGCCTGCAACTACCGAGGTAACAACCATACCAACCGTATTCAGGGATATGATGTTAAGCAGGAACTTCCTTATTACCCTGAAATTTATGTTGTGGCTCTCGTAATACAGGATGATCACCAATCCAAGTATGCCAACACCAAATCCCGCGAAATCCTGAATCATATACTCTGCAAAGCTGTGGTTAATGACTCCAAGACCGGGTCCAAAAAGTAGTCCCAGTGAGATCAATATTGGAATTTCTACCAGGGATACCTTCCTTGCTATAGGAATAGAAAAAGATGCTATCACCAGTAAAAGGCTGAGTTGA
>JAKAYJ010000202.1 GCA_021816385.1 Thermoplasmata archaeon | reverse complement strand
TGGGATATAAGAAGGCCGTGATATCCATAGTTGCAGTAGTGATTGTCACATGGATTCTTATATCATCCCTTTCATCGGTACCTGTAATTCATTCATCCAGTCCTGGAAGTGGGTCCGGCAGCGGAGGAGGAACAGGTTCAGGAAGTGGCCCTGGGAGTGGATTGGGAAATGGCTTTGGGTTCAGCCTACCCAATTTCAATTTTAAACTGCCAAGCCTGAATCTCAATCTGGGTTCAATTTTCAAGCTCCCGAATTTCCATATTAAATGGCCACAATTCAATGTTACCTTGCCACCGCTTAACTTTAATTTAACCAAGGCGAATACAACTTCTTCATCCTCTGGCGGTGGAGGCGGTCATGGAGGTCATGGTTCCTCAAGCAACGTAAATAATAAAGTGACTGTCCTCCAGCAGATCATACTGAATCCCATATTCCTGCTCGTAGTGGTCATAGCAATCGCCGTAATAATGAGTCTTTACGCCATTAAATCAATGAGCGGAAAAAAACCAAACAAGAAGGTAAATAAGAAAAATGGCGTCAGGAAAGATTACAAGGAATCCTACGATTCAAGAAGTGAAAAGAATGATGCACTTCAGGCTGTATCAGAAACTAATACCCACAGGGATGACGATTCAGGGAATTATATCCTAAAACTTAAAAATTTCATGGGCTGGGAGGGAAAAGGCTACATAAAACCTGAGATTCCTCAGGATATGCCACTTATCTGGGATTATGCCAGCCCGCTCAATGTAGAGATAAGCAGGAATATGCAGATTGATTCATCAGACAGCAACCTGAAGGGTAATGTGACCGAAGGAAAGATAAGGATGACCCTGAACAGGGGAAAAAATATTATCAAGGGCATCTGGAATGATGGAAGTGAAGAAAAGGATATAGTGGGAATAAACATCCGGGAGGACGCCCAGAAACAGTTAACAGGAAATCTTGGAAATGATATTCTGAAGTCATTGAAGAACAGGACCTTAAGGGAACTGGAAAATTCAAGCGATTTCCAGAACCTGATAAAGAGCAAATCAGACGCTGATAAATTGATTAAGTTATATGAACGGATATATTATGGACAAAAAAGAATTAATAGTAATGAATATTACGAATTCCTAAGGTATCTTAAAAACGCAATGAAAGATCCTAAAATGTTTATGTAGGGGTTGCTGTTGGAAAATAATCAGATTAAAAAGAAATCATACGATAATTTACTGGGATATATCCTGTTCCTGATTGGGATAATCCTGCTCCTGCCAATCTATATAACATTTCCATCCATCACGGCTTCCCTGGTAATTCTACTTGACGTTCTGGTGTTTGCATATGGAATAGGAACATTATTGAAAAAAATTGAAAAAACTGGACCATACTATGCATTCTGGTATCTCCTATTCCCATTTGTGTTCATTTTATTCTTCTGGATTTTTCTATTTTCACCATTTCTACAGGCTGTCAATCCAACCCATTACTTGCAGGAAACTGCGCTTTTTCCAATCCTGATATCACTTTCCATCTTCTTCACCGGAAGAAAGATGGGAAAGATAGATGGAGTAAACAGGGACTGGCCAAGATTTGCCATGTTTATAACACCCTTCACCACTTCCCTGCTCATTCTTATATTGTATGCCATTTTCACGGACGTTAGCAGGGTCCTGCCGATCTCATATGGCCTGCTGTCAACCTTCATTGCCCTTGTTGTGACATCATTTTTCTATTTTGGACTTGACTCTAAAAATGAGCAGAATTCAATATTATCCTCTCAGATAGTGAATATTCGTGGCTCCATAGGTACATTCTTCTTCATACTGGGCCTATTCCTGGGACTGTATATAGAATTCTCATCCAATTCATATTCCTACATATTTCTTATTTTCTTCACAATCATCCTCCTCATAGGGATCCTTTATGCAGTCAAGGCCCTTTACAAAAGCTCTTCCAGGAAGCTGGAGGATTCCAATCTAACAACATTCAACAAATTTGAGAAGGTCTCAAATCTCACGTCTTACTCAGATATATCATACATGGGAAAGGCAGTTGAGACATTTGAGAATGAAGGGGCAAAGGAGCAACTCATAATTGCCGTAACAAAGTATCTTACAGAAAGGGGCATGGACCTCGATTTCATTTTAAGATTGTTGAAGCAGACAACTGAATACACTCCACCGAGATCTGTTGCACTTGGAGTTGCAAAGAGGAATAGCAGGATTTATGAAAATGAAGTTTCAAGAAGGAAGAATATTACGGAAAATCTATTGAAATATATGGGGGCAGTGGGTGAAAAAAATGAACAATGACAGTTTAGAAAAAGACGTGAGTGAAAGTGTTAAGGAATCAGGTTCCATAGTAAGCGAAATATCAAAGTTTTTTGTTGGCGATAGTGATCCATTGAAAAAGATAACTGCATCAATAATGGCTTCTGGCCATGTATTATTGCAGGACAATCCAGGAATTGGAAAAACGTTTGTAGCAAAATTATTCTCAAATGTTCTCGGCATAGGATTCAAGAGGATCCAGTTCACCCCAGACCTGCTTCCAAGTGATATCACCGGTACAAAGATCTGGAGGGCTTCTACGGGCAATTTTGAACTGGTAAAGGGTCCCGTATTTTCCAACCTCATACTTGCAGATGAAATAAACAGGGCACCTCCAAAAACACAGGCCGCTCTCCTTGAATCCATGGAAGAGAGGCAGGTAACAATTGAAGGAGAAACGATAAAGCTTCCTCCGCCATTCATCGTGATTGCAACACAGAATCCAATAGAATTCGAGGGCACATATCCACTGCCAGAGGCACAGATGGACAGGTTCATG
>JAKAYJ010000018.1 GCA_021816385.1 Thermoplasmata archaeon | reverse complement strand
AGCCGGATATAATCCTCATTACACATTATCATCCAGATCATATAGGCGGTCTTTCACTGGTAAAGAATACATTCAATCCTGTCATATATGTGCCGGATGGTGAGATAGACGTTGTCAGAGGTCAGAAAAAGATGACTCCTGCCAGCAGTTTCATGTCCAGGTTCGTGGCGGCTGTAATGAAATCAAAGCCTGTAAAGGATGTAAGGCCGGTCTCCGAATTGAAATTTGAAGGAATAAAGGTGATAAAATCAAACGGACATACTCCTGACAGCACATCATATCTTTTCACGGGCCTAAGGGCTCTTTTTGTCGGAGATGCTGCCATGAAAAATGGAGAGAAAATCACAGTTAACAGGGGATTCACTCTTGATTACAGCAAGGCATTATCATCTATCCAGATCCTGAGCGAAGAAAAAGAAGCCACAGTCTTTCCAGGGCATGGGAAGCCATTCAGGTTTGATGGAGGAAAGCATGAGGATATTCGGGAGGAATAATTCTAAAAAAGGATTATTAGATACCAACACATATTCAAGCATAGATATGCAGAGAGAGGAGATACAGGAACATGTGGTCAGACGAATAGAACCCCATGAGATAAAGAGAGCAATGGATATCTCACAGAAATCCCTATCAGAAAGATACTCACGGGATCTTATGATGGAGATTTACCAGAGCTGGCCGGATGGCTTTATTGTATATTCAGCAAGGGACAGGATATTTGGTTTCCTCGCGGGAAGAAAGGTAACCCAGAGCGAGGCGAGAATACTGATGCTGGCTACAGAAGAAAAATACCGAAGTCTTGGGATTGGGGGAGAAATCATTGAGAATTTCATCCAGACATGCCAGATTTATGGTTTTATCACAGTCAGGCTTGAAGTGAGGACCGACAACAGGAGGGGAATAGAATTTTACCAGAAACATGGGTTCATGGTTACCTCAATATTAAGAAATTATTACAGTGACGGCTCTGATGCATATGTGATGTGGAAACAGCTAGTTTGAGAACACTTCCAGTCTCGTTGTCTGTTGCGCTTTTACAGTTACAGGTTTTTCAATCTTTATCACAGTACCGTGGGCATAAGATTCCTTAAGGCTGCCGTTGATGATCCCACTTCCACTGAGTATCCTCAGGAGATTTCCGTCTTCAGGTGTAATGGTCGCAGTATAATCATCCTTTACAAGATATTCCGTTATACCTAACTTCTCGTTTTCAAAAACCTCTTTCTTGTATCCAAAGCCGGTGTCTTCCCTTCCCTTATATTCAGATCTTGCCTGTTCCAGCTCCTTCTCACTATCCACTCCGATCCACAGGGAATCCTCCTTGTATGCACCAAGGAGCCTCCTCCTTGCTATTTCAGGAAACACTGTTATCTCAACATCCTTTCCATTATAATCATTGAAGAAAATTTCCCTTATTGAGCTCTTTATGTAATAGAGGCCGGAATTTATGTAATGTTCCAGTACGGGTTTTTCCCTGAACGAAGTAACCTGATCCCCATTCATCTCCACTATACCATAGGGGCTTCTCATCTTTGTCACAAGCATTGTCATGCCAAAGTTGGATTCATTTGAGAACTTCCTGAAGTGCTCGAAATTAATGTCTGTGATTGTATCCCCATTCCTCAGCATTATATCTTCCTCACCAACAGAGTCAAGCAGATTCCTTATGGAATACAGTGTACCCATTGGTTTCTCCTCCCTGAGATAGTGGAATCTCATTCCATCGTGAACTTTTCCATACCTATCCTCTATCTTTTCACCAAGATGTCCTGAAAGTACGTAAATATCTTCAATTCCAAGATATTTAAAATCCAGTATCTGTCTGTCCATTATGGTGTAGTTTGGTTTTATTTCAACTAAAACTTTTGGTATCTCATCGGTAATTGGTTTCAATCTCTTGCCGTATCCTCCGGACAAAATTGCTCCTATCATTCATTCACACTTATCCCAAGTAGTAAAAGGAGATATTTTATAATTTGTCAACAAAAGGAAGCTTCATTGACATAAGTTAAAAATTTTTAGTAATCCTCACTTTATCTTCAGTGCCTTTGCCCCATTCTCAAAAGCCTCGAGAGTCCTTTTCAGGTCATCCCTTGAGTGCACTGCTGATGGCATGACCCTTATCCTGGCAACTCCCTTTGCTACAGTGGGAAACACAATTGGTGAAGCAAAAACCCCCTCATTCTTATACAGGTAGTTGCTGAGTTCAAGAGTTTTCTTTTCATCACCTATAACCACAGGGGTAATCGGTGTCTTTGTAGAGGTTAGTTTGAATCCTGCATCCCTAAAACCTTTCTGCAGGAAGTTTGCATTTTCCCACAGCTTCTTGACCAGTGAGTCATCACTTTCCATTATCTCTATGGATTTCAGAACACCTGCAGTATCACCTGGATTCAATGCACTGCTAAATAGAAATGGCCTTGCCCTCTGCTTTAGAAGATCTATGAGTTTCTCGCTGCCAGCCACAAAGCCTCCCATGGAACCGAGGGCCTTGGAAAAGGTGCCCATTTCAATCTCTACTTTACCCTGAAGGCCAAAGTGATCAACTATACCTCTTCCATTCTTGCCCAGTACCCCTTCACCGTGAGCGTCATCAACATAGAACATTGTATCATACTTATCCTTTAACTCCTGGATCTCTTTTACAGGCGCTATATCCCCATCCATGCTGAAGACCCCATCAGTTACTATGAGTGATCTTTTTCCCTCTTTTCTATGTTCCTTAAGGTTTTTTTCAAGATTGTCAACTGACATGTGATTGTAAACATATTTCTTTGCTGAACTCAATCTCATGCCATCAATTATACTTGCATGGTTTAGTTCTTCGCTGAAAATAACATCCTCCTTCCCCACCAGAACCGGTATAGTACCAAGGTTTGCAAGAAGTCCTCCCTGATATACGAGTGCTGATTCCATATGCTTGAAAGATGCTACCTTTTCCTCAAGTTTCATGTGTATTTCCATTGTTCCAGCTATGGATCTGACAGCTCCTGCACCTATTCCATATTCATCAATCGCTTCAATAACTGCCTTTTTCACTTCTGGATTGTTTGCAAGTCCCAGGTAATTATTGGAACACATATTGAGAACTTCTTTTCCCTCAATTTTTACGCGAGCTCCCTGAGAAGTTTCAAGAATTCTTATTGGTACATATCTGCCTTCGTTCTTCAGACTTTCAAGCTCATCATCAACCCACCCTAAATTTGTCATGATTAAGAATGGCTTACTTAAAGAAAAAATTAACTATGTATTAAAAAGGCACCAGTGTAAAATATAACCTCTTGTTCTTTTTCCCCTTATTCTCGATCTTCTGCAATTTTATCTGGCCCAGTTCGCTGGTATTTGAAACATGCGTTCCACCATCTGCCTGTTCATCAATTCCGACTATCTCTATTATCCTCACAATGGAAAGGTTTTTTATGAGTTCCCTCCCAGGTGCAGTCCTTGAAATATTTGGAATTTTTACAGCTTCTTCTCCTGAGATGTATTTTATCCTTATATCGTGATTTTCCATTATAGCCCTGTTTACCCTGTCTATTATTTCCTGTGCCATTTCCTGGGAAAAATCCTCCATCGAAAAATCAACTCTTGCCCTATCCTCATATATCTGGCTACCAGTTATCAGCCCTTCATAATCTGGCATTTTATTGACAATTCCATCTATAAGATGAATTGATGTGTGATACTTCATATAACTGTATCTTTTTTCCCAGTCTATAGCTCCGTGAAAGTGATCTCCTTCCTTCAAATCATCAAAGGGTCCTTCAATAACATGGAGCACTTCATCCCCTTCCTTAATGGTATTGCTTACCCTGTAATTCTTTTCATTTACCGTAAGTATGCCTGAATCCCCAGGTTGTCCGCCTCCCGAAGGATAGAATACCGTTCTGTCAGGAATAACTCCCTTATCTGTGATCCTGTTGATTCTTCCATCGCACTCCTTCAAGTAGGAATCGTTGAAGTATAATTTTTCCGTCATTATTTTTCCATTCTAACATCGTATTTATTTCTATGCAATATTGTAAGTTTCAGCACCTCTTACTGTCATTTCATTTCAAAAAAATTAAGAGGATAGAAGGTATGCGCAACAACGAGAAGCTTCTGGGATAAATCATTTGAATATATAATGGGCATATTTGCGTTCATTGCTCCACTGATTTCAACTTATATAATACTGAGGCTGCTCTCTAGAAAAAATATTGTTTGGCTATTTTCAATTATTAATATCATAGTTATTTCCATAATCCCATTCATTTTTGGATTATTCTTTGGGCTTTCATCAATTCTGGATATAGTCATACTGTTGGCTATCTATTCTTTTATATTCATCCCCCTTACAACATTCATATTAAGAACAAGAAGAAGAAAGTTCAATTTCCATGGAAAATGGAGTATTCCCATGGCATTCAGGAAACACTGGGCAATATACGCGGCATCAATAGTTTTTTACATATTCAGCCTCATATTCATATGGTCCTTTGCATTCAATGTTCCAACATACTTTAGCAATATTCTTTTCTACGTATTCACAGGATTTCTTACATTCTATTATCTCATACTGGGATTTGGCATAGCAAGGGTAGGCATGGAAGAAAAAAGAAGAAGAAAGAAACAGATGGAGCAAAGCAGGTTCAGCCAGTAGCCGTTTAATTTTAAAAATTTTTCCACAAATATTCTTAAGCTGATTTTTCATGTCTGTATATGGATTTTACAGGCATCAGGATAAGGCTGGCAACAATCCTCGCCGGTATAGGTATAGCAGTGGTTGCAGGGCTTCTAATCTCAGTGGTGGCGAATTACTTCTTCAATCTTTCTTATTCTTTTGCATTTCTTGGGATAATACTTGTCATAGTGTTCATAATGGATATTGCTCAATATCTTCTTTCACCCTATATCATAGGCAGGATGTACCATCTCAGGAAGGTGAATCCACAGGAACCATCAACCGCCTGGCTATATGCTTCGCTCCAGCAGGTATGCAGCTACAATAACCAGAAAGTTCCAGAACTTTTCATTGCTGAAACACCTGTGGCAAACGCATTCGCATATGGCTCACTTCTATCAGGAAGACGAATGGCTGTTACGAGAGGTCTCCTGAATATTCTCAACAGGGACGAGGTGGAGGCTGTAATGGGTCATGAAATCGGACACCTGAAACACCACGATGTTGCACTGTTGCTTGCCATAGGATTGATACCAACCATAATATTCTATTTCGGATATTCAATGCTATTTGGAGGTGGAAGAAAGGGTGGCAACGGTTCCATATTCATAATCGCACTGGTGATGATGGGGGCGAGTTTCATCTTCAACATAATGATCCTTGGTGTGAACAGGATGAGGGAATCCTATGCAGATGTCAATTCAGCACAAACAATACCCGGTGGTGCAGAAAATCTGCAGACTGCTCTTGCTAAAATCGTGGCATCCACACCCCAGAAGAAGTATCTCAGAAAAAGTGCTCGAAATACAACAAGCAGTATGCTGATGTTTTCAGGACTTGATCAGGGAGAAATGAGAGATCACAGGAGGCTTCTTGAAGAATGGAAGCATATGAAGATATCACTGTCACAGTCGATATTCAGTGATCATCCACATCCGGCAAAGAGGATTCAAATGCTTGAAAAATTGAAGAAAGATCAGTAGGTAAGTTTCAATCTCCTCTAACTGGTATGGAGGAAGCAATATCATCCATCAGGTTGGAATAAATTACCTGTCAGGTTTTGGATTATCATTCATCCTGGGTGGTATTCTTCTCAGTATGAAAGCACCGGCAAGGATCAGCACAGTAAGTGCGAGCCCTCCATAAATACCACCTATATATTTCGTGTTAAGGAACAGGAACACAAGAATTGCCGCGACAATCATGATGTTGGAAATAATGCCATTCCTCCGGGAGAATGGACTTGGCATTTTTGCAATACTTTTCTCAAAATAACCGGTCAGGGCAAGATATATCATCGCCAGGAGGATGTATTTACTGTCGTTGATTTCTGCTATGACCTCCTTACCCTGCCTCCTTAAGGTAAGCACATCAGAATTTGAATCACTTATGACTGTTTCAGAATCTTTCTTTGAAACAATTGAGCCCAGTTCATTCAACCTGACGAAATATTCTTCATTTCCAATTACAACGTTAAGGTTTCTTTTTATAATGCCTACCCTTCCATTTGAAGCATAAATTACAAGTCCGGCTGTGTTTCTTTTTATGATTGCATTGAAGTTCCCAGAAACATTAATTGAAAGATTCCCTGCAAATCCTGACTTAGTTATTAATGCAAACTCCCCTGTACCAGAATCTACCTTCCCGTTTGCATAGGTGAATTTCATCCGTTACAATCGTAACAATCAATTATTAGCTTTTCCCTATTTGTACGGTGGTATCTGATCCATTCGTGCCAATATTTTTATAGGAAAGAATAATCAGTCTTTTTAGGGTCTAATGAAACAGAGAAACGTTAAAGAATTTTACGAGAATTTCTCTGGGTATGCCCGCATTGTGAACAAAGGAGGATGCCTGAAGTGAGAAGATACCTTCTTCTCGAGGATGGCTCGTCCTTTGAGGGGAAGGCATTTGGTTCATGTGACAGTTCAACTGGTGAACTTGTCTTCAATACATCCTTCACAGGATATTATGAAATAATGACTGATCCATCATATGGGGGTCAGATTATAGTGTTCAACTTCCCCTCAATGTTCTATTATGACTATATGAAGGACATAGCCCAGAGTGACAGGATAAGTGCAAGCGGGATAGTGGTCAAGGATGGAATCATACCTGGAAATAGTAGTTTCAAAAATCTGGACGATCTGCTAAAATTGAAGCATGTTCCAGGAATATACGGTATTGATACGAGAAAGTTAACCCAAAAAATAAGGGATTCGGGAAACCTTAAAGGTTTCATTACTTCCACAGATAGGATGCCGGATCATTTCCCGGAAATGGACACAGAAGAACTGATAAGAAAATTCTCAACAAAGGAATCCTACATCATCAATGGAGAAGGACAGAAGAAAATTCTCTTTGTTGACATGGGCACGAAGTCGTCTCTTCTGAGGGAAGTTTCAAAGCTCGGGAATCTTGAAATCGTTAACATATTCAATCTGCCTGAGACGTATGAGGATTATGATGGAATCTTTCTGTCAAACGGGCCTGGCGATCCTGGAAACGCAGTATTCAGGCAATTGAAAAAGGAACTGAAAAATGTCATAGGAACAGTGCCCGTTTTCGGTGTATGTCTGGGACATCAGATTATAGGCGAAGTCATTGGAGGAAAGATTGAAAAGATGAAGTTCGGTCACCATGGTTCAAATCACTCTGTTGGGAATGGACAAAGGTCATTCATCACATCACATAACCACAATTTCAGGATAGCAGAGGATTCACTTAATATCAGTGGTGTAGAAATAATGTACAGGGACATGAACGATGGTACACCAGAAATGATTGGAATGGAGGAGAAAATGCTGCTGAGTGCACAGTTTCACCCGGAAGGCTCACCCGGACCTAGGGACAGCACCGGGTTTTTTGATATAATGAGGAGTGTAATGGATGGAATCAGAAACTAGGGAAGAGGATATGCGGGTCCTGGTGATCGGTTCGGGACCTGTGGTCATAGGGCAGTCTGCTGAATTTGATTATGCAGGAACCCAGGCCTGCAGGATATTGAGGGAAAGAAATATTTACACAATCCTCCTCAATTCAAATCCGGCAACAATCCAAACAGATAACTACAATGCAGATAAGGTATACATTGAACCCATAAACAGGGAAAATGCAGAGCGTATAATTGAAACAGAAGGAGTAACGCACATAATTGGATCAATGGGGGGGCAAACCGCGCTGAATCTTGTAATGGAGCTGCATAACAATGGTTTCCTGAAAGAAAAAAATGTGAAAATCCTTGGAACTCAACCTGAATCCATAAGAATCGCAGAAGACAGGGAGGTATTTCATTCTGTAATGGAAAAAAACGGCATAGCAATACCTTGGTCTATTTCTCTAAAAAGAAGTGATTATGGAAAAATAGCCGCAGAAATTGATTTCTTTCCAGTCATCCTCAGGACCTCTTTTTCACTGGGCGGGTTATCAGGCAAGATAATTAAGGACAGATCAGAACTGGTCCAGGTCCTGGAGGAAATATTTTCAGATTCAGCCCAGGAATCCGTGGACATTGAGAAGTCCCTGCTGGGCCTTATTGAAATGGAATACGAGGTTATCAGGGACAATTCAGGGAACAGTATAATGATATGCAACATGGAAAATATTGATCCAATGGGAGTACATACGGGAGAAAGTATTGTGGTAACACCATCCCTGACGATTCCAGATAATATTCACCAGAGGATGAGGAAGACAGCATTGAATATAGCGGACATAGTCGGAATTGTTGGTGCCTGCAATGTTCAATTTGCAGTTGACATGGAAAGTAGAAATTTCTTTGTTGTGGAAATAAACCCGCGTACTTCCAGATCTTCCGCCCTTGCTTCCAAGGCGAGTGGTTATCCAATTGCAAAGGTTGCAACCATGGTAATTCTGGGAGATTCTTTGGTTTCAATTTCAAATCCCATAACTGAAAATACCTCTGCTTCCTTTGAGCCATCGATGGATTATGTAATAGTTAAAATTCCCATATGGCCTGTTGGAAAATTCACTGATTCTGGTTCCATAGGAATATCCATGAAATCTACGGGAGAAGCCATGGGTATAGGAAGATCCTTCGAGGAGGCTTTTCTCAAGGCTGTAGCAGCTACAGAAATTGATTTCAGCAGATATTTCTCAGAAGTAGATGAGGATGAAATCCTGACTAATTTAAAACAGGCAAACTGGAAGAGGCTTGGATATGTAATATCTGCATTGAATCAGGAGATGGATCTCAATCTGATAGCGACACTGACAGGCTGGCAGATAGAAATAGTCCAAAGGTTATCTAATATGTTCAAATTTCTCGGAAAGTCTGTAGTTAATCTTGAAGATTACCTGCCGGAACTAAAAAGATATGGATATCCTGACAGAATAATTTCATGGAAAACTGGAATAAACGAGTCTGAAATCCTCTTAATGAGGAAGAAAGCTGGTCTCTTTCCAAGTTTCAGGATGATAGATTCATCTTCCTCCGAATTCAGTTCAAGGACGAAATACCTGTATTCAACGTATTATGAGGATGATGAGTGTGGTCCAAGGAGAAAAGATTCAGTATTGATTATTGGCTCTGGCCCAAACAGGATTGGACAGGGTCTTGAATTTGATTACAGTTCTGTAAAGGCTATACAGGCACTGAAAAAATTTGGCTACAGATCACTCATGATAAATTCAAACCCTGAAACCGTATCTACCGATTTTAACACATCAGATGAACTCTATTTTGATCCCCTCACACTGGAATATGTAAGTGGAATAATTGAAAAAAGAAGGCCAGCTGGAATAATCATACAGTTCTCCGGGCAGACCGGGCAGAACATGGCATACGAAATTGGGAAGATATACGGTGAGGATATAATTATGGGAACAAAACCCTCATCCATAGCAAGAATTGAGAATAGGTCAACATTTTCCAGGGACCTTGATCATCTGGGTATAGCTCAGGCTAAATGGCATGAGGCGTTCAGCGGTGAAGAAATAAGAGAAAAATCAGAATTATTGCAGAATAAGGTAATAATAAGAGGCAGCTTCATAATAGGAGGGTCTTCAATGTTTGTGAGCAGATCCCCTGGGGATATTGAAACCTTCATAAATAAAATGAAAAGTAGTACTGTAAAATTTCCATTACTGATTTCTGAGTTGCTTGAAGGAGCCACAGAATATGATCTGGATTTCATAAGCAGTAGTAAGCAGCTTATGATTGCAGGCATATTGAAACAGATTGAACCCGCTGGAATTCACTCCGGGGACTCTATGGCAATTTGCGGTCCGGACATACCGGATAAGGAACTTGAAACGAGGATGAAGGTTATTGCTGAGAAGTTTCTTGATTTTTACTCCATTAGTGGATTCACAAATATACAGTTCATGGAAAAGGATGGTCTGCTCTATGTCATTGAGCTGAATGCACGGGCAAGCAGAACTGTTCCATTTATAAGTAAATGGTCAGGAGTAAACTGGGTTGAAAATGGGATCGCAATGATCCTTGGTCGGAGCAATACCACTATTGACATAGATGTGAAGGATTATGCAGCAAAGATACCAGTATTCCCCTTTAACAGGTTTCACGAAAGCGACTATATGCTTTCTGCCGAAATGAGATCTACCGGGGAGGCAATGGTAAGGGCACCAACTATTGACATTCTGAAGGACAGGATTAAATCATTTCTAAGGATTAAGTCTGAAGAATACATATTTTATGACCGCCAGAGGATCACGCTTATTGATGGTGGTGAAATAAAGGAATTGACGGAGGAAGAAGCTACTGGTATTATAAACTCTTCAGGTAATATAAATGTGATCTGCAGTACAGAAAGTCATTTAAGGAAGGAGATTTCACACATTGCAGATCTTAAAAAGATACCATTGATAAATAACCAGTACATCTGGGAATTCATCTTAAAAGAATGATAAAAAATTTCAATTTTCAGAGAGGTGAAGTTGGAAATCTCTTCTTTGTGTTCTCTATCTCCTTCACAACCCTCTCCTTGAACGCATCAAAGTCCTTTGGAGTTTTAGGGTAGTTTTCATATATCTTGTTCATTTCATTCATCTTCCTGACTGTATAAACAAGATTTGAGAATGCGTTCATATTCTTCATTCCCTTTATTATCATCTTGGCTTTGCCGGCCAGAGAAAGCTCGGGGATCATTCCAACCGTAAGATCACTGGCTTCTTTCTTGGTTAAGAACGTTTTCATGCCGTAGTTCAGAATTTCATTGTTTACAGATTGCAAATAAATCCTGAAAACCTCCATTCCGGCCATCTTCATTCCATATTTCTCATTGAAATCAAGATTATAGTTCCAGAGACCGGATACTGATACATCTCCTTTTGATATGGACTGGGCTGCATTTCTGCCTGCAATAACACCCGCGATCAGTGCCGGTCCTATACCGCCTGCGCTGATTGGATTGGGCATGGTCATACTATCTCCAGCACCCATGTAACCATTGTAGACAAGGCTCTCCATCTGCCTTCTAACAGGAACTGACCATATACCTTTTCCATTACTGTCCGTGTCATCAACCCTGAGGTTTTTGAAATTTGGAAGCCACTTTACATAGTTGTCAATAAGGGTCTGTAAATTGTCATTTCTTCCCATTTTCTTGTTTCTTATATCAAGGGCCTTTTTCTGAACTCCCAGTCCGATGTTCACCTTGCCGTTTGACTTCGGGAATACCCACCCATATCCGCCTGGAGCAAGTTCATTATTAAGATGTATCAGGGCATACCTGCTATCATAATAATTTGAATCCTCTTTTTCAAGTTCAAAATTATATATATATCTCCCTGTGCTCTCTATATCATCTATGTCAACCATTCTGTCAACAAAATTATTTTCAGGTAACTTTCTTCTCAAAACTGTTGATACACCCAGGGAATCGATAACTATCTTTGACCTGTATTCAACATTCTTTCCGTCCTGATCCCTGCCAGTTATTCCCTTAATGAAACCATCCTCAACTATAGGCCCTGTGACCTCGAATTTAGATATGTAATCAATTTTCTCACCCCTTGCAATTGAAAGAAGCTTCCTTTCAAATACTGGTCTGTTCAGTGAAAATCCCTTTCCATCAAATGGATATCTGGAGTTAAGGTCGGGGGAAAGAGCCATAACACCGTCCACCGGCAGGTCAAGTTCAGGGCTTGAAAACTTTACGCCAAGGTTTTCCTGGATATAATCTATATGGGATGCTGCAACCGCGTCACCGCAGGTCCATCCCCAGTTTGTTTTTCTTCCTACATTTTTCTCTTCGTTTCTGTCAACAAGTAGAACCGATACTCCGCCCCTTGCAGCCATTGTTGCGGCCAGAGTTCCAGCCAGACCCGCTCCAGCTACAATTAAATCATAATCGTTTTTAACCGACATACTAATTCCTTTTGAACTGTATATTTGATAACTTTTAAATATTTTTTAATTCGATCAGTTACATATATTTTAAGAAGTGAAGTAATCATGGAATGATGATTCCTGAAATTTATAATAAACAATCATGTTCTGTTCAACGATTGGAACTAAATATGGATCATATGTACATATGGAATCAATCACGGTAGAGTATGATGAAATGTAGTATTGTAGACAACCAAAGGTTAATGGCTTTTTAAATCGAGTGAAAAAACCCAAATCAATGGAAAGGGTTCTCCCCGAGTCTGTTCATGCCTTCGAAGAAAATATCTCCTCCTTTCATTGAGAATCTTGGAAATATCATACCCACACCTGTTGATACAGCTTCAAAAAATGCCTCTGCAAATAGGGGGTCTGTCACTTTATTTGGATAGAAGAATTTTGTATTCTTACGAAACAGGAGAAAAATAAGATTTGTATCTTTTCCTTCCTTCTTCATTTTTGTCAGATTCCGGATGTGTTTTGCACCTCTCATTGTTGGCGCATCGGGAAAAATTACATATTCATTCAATTGCATGGAGCAGCCCTTCACTTCAACATATCCATTTTCTATGGCGAAGTCATATCTCGAATCACCATGTGTCACCTCCCTGCGGAAATTTCCATTAATAAAAAACTCTGCGATCCCATTATGAAATCTTGTGTCAAGCAGTATTTCTTCACCATCCAGAACTGCAGATGTAATAGAAAATGATGTCTTTGCTCCTTTAGTTTTCCTGATATTCACAGTAGAACCTGGAAAAATCAGCTCTTTGAGTCTCCCAGGATCATGGAGATGAACATCCAAAATTCTGCCTGAAGACTCCACTTCCACCAGAAAGCGGTTTTTTCTTTCTATTACCGTGGCTTCAATAAGTTCTGAACCAAGTTCCATAACCCTATCTCCAATTCTTATCTTTCTTAGTTCCACTCTGCA
>JAKAYJ010000201.1 GCA_021816385.1 Thermoplasmata archaeon | reverse complement strand
AAGAAATACGACTGGAAGGGTATAGGTAAATACCTGCTCAATCCTGTAGAATTTATTTGCCCTCTTCAGCGAGCCATTTCTCAGGCTCTTGAAGAATGTTCTCCATCCAGTTCTTGACCATCTTATATTCTGCTTCATGTAACTTTTTATATTGTCCTTAGGAAGGGTCGTTACCCTTGCTTCAAAGGATTTTGTCGCAATGTATCCCTTGCCTATTATGTATGATGTAAGGTCTGCATCATCTCCCCCACCATAATATGGAATTTTCCCTTCAATCTTGAAGTCATAGAACTCTGGTGATGTAATATAGTTTCCAACAACATCCATCCTGTATGAGCCAAAACCTCCATCTATTAGCATTACACTCCCAAAATGCTTCATTGATCTCTGGATGATTTCCTTTGATCGCTCAATGAACTGTGAGGCATATGATGTGAACCTGCCATCCATAGTGTCAAATATTATATTTCCACCAACTCCTCCAACTTTTGGTGAATATTCATCCAGTATATTCTTAATGGCGTCTGTTTCAGGGATCATGTCCCCATCCATGAACACTACGATTTTTGTCTTAACTCTGGAAACCCCAAGGGCCATAGCCCTTCTCTTCCCGGAATGAACACCAGTGGTTAGAAAAGTGACACCTTCATCCTTGCACAGCGATAGGTATGGTTCCTCGACTCCATCCCCCACTACTAGTATTTCCTTGACCTGATCCCTCACTGCTGCTATTGCCCTCTTCAGGTGATCCACCGATTCGTTGAATACTGTGATGACCAGTGTGGCATCCTGTGAAGTCAATCCATCTGATTTTACATGGGGTGAATTTTTCCTTCTTGAAAGATATGAATTTAAAAGGTAGTATGTTACTGAAAGTACGGATGAAACCGCCGTTATGGTAATAAAAAGGAGGAATTCTATTCGCATTTAATACCATGCTGTATCACTAGGCAATACTAATAAGTTAGTGGTACTAGTATTTAGTACATATAGTCCCTGAGTCTTGTTATTGAAGGTTAGTTGAAAACCGGTTCCTTCTCCCTTACGAATGTCCCATTTCTAAGGTCCCTCATAGCTTCGTTCAATTGCTCCCGTGTATTCATGACTACCGGGCCATACCATTCTATATGCTCATTGGTAGGATTCCCTGCAATAAACATTATGTCGCTTTCCTTTTCCCTGCCCTTAATTTCTATGAACTCACCGGCCCTTGAAAATATGAAGGCTTTCCTTTCAGTCATCTCTGTTTCACCGTTTATTCTTACATTTCCGGAAAAGTTGAACATTATGGCTCTCTTGCCTTCCAATTCGCTCAATTCTATGGTGTCTCCTTCCTTTATCCTAATATGATAATAGTCAAGACCAAGGTCATATGCAGATTTGTATGGTCCAGCGGCATCTCCAAAATCTCCAGCGAATACTCTCACAACTGAACCTGCATCAGTTTTGTACTCTGGGATATCCAATGCTTTGTAATAGGCATATTCCGGAGTCTTCATCTTTCTTTCTGCAGGGGTATTAACCCATAATTGTAATCCGAGAACTGTCGTGTCTAATTTTTTATCATCGCTGCCTCTCTTGCTTAAGAATGTTGGCATCTCCTGATGGAAGATGCCACTTCCAGCACTCATGTCCTGTACATCACCAGGAAAAATAGTTCCCTTGTTTCCATTGCTATCTTCATGATCAGTTTTTCCCTTGATCTGGTATGTTATTGTTTCGATGCCTCTGTGAGGATGCCATGGAAATCCCTTCTCATACTCTGATGGTTCTGATGATCCGAAATAATCGAGCAGAAGAAAAGGATCGGTATATTCAAATGTAGAAGGACCACCAAAAACTCTCAGAAGCCTTACGCCTGCCCCATCTATTGTGTAGTGACCACTCATTTCAGCTTCTATTGATTTACTTTTGATACCCATATATATGAAATTGAAGAAGTCGAATAAACATTTTCATTTTGTTTTACTTATGTTACCTGATTTACCTTTATTGACAATTATCTCGCATTCTTCCTGAATAACGTTTCCATGATCTTCTTTTCAGCGTTCCTTATATGATACAGGGTTGTTACCTTTGATGCACCGTTTCCCATTGAAATCTCTTCTAGACCATTTTTTCTTGGCCATTCATAATAGCCAGAATTGATCGCGACCTTCAGAGTCTCAATTTCCCTGTCAGTCAGGCCGTATAGAGATGGTGATGCATTATGCAGGAGATTTCCAGAGATTATATCTGAAACAGATACCTTATCAATTATCTGCCTCTCCACAAGATTTTCTCTTCCTACCTTATCCACTATATTTTCAAGATCAGACCCGAATCTGGATACGAGCCTGAAATTCTCTATTCCATTCCTGGCAATAATGGGAAAAAGCATGAAGACGTCCTGGTTCATCACTGCCTTAAGCATTCCATGTCCTATTTTATATGAATCCACAAACATGTTACCCTTGAATATTGTTGTTTCATAACTCCTGAAATCACCCTTTAATATGGATAATACCTGATCACTTTCTCTTCTGGCCGCTGTCAGGATAACGTGATTGAGGTTTCCCTTTATGATTCTTGCATTCTGGATCAGTATTGAGTCTGGACTGTATTCACTTGCAGTAGCTATACTGCATTTACCTCCAACCCCAAGTTCCAAGTAATACAATTCATAATGCATGAACTGAATAAACTTAAATCTTTTGAAGGTGTCCATTGGATATTAATAGTATGAACGCATTTTTTGGTTGTGAGAACCTCAAAAACTGCTGCAGAGAAAATATTTTCGGAAAAGTCAGGTACAGATGCAAGTACCGGAGATTATGTCTGGGCAGTTCCAGATCTGGTTTA
>JAKAYJ010000200.1 GCA_021816385.1 Thermoplasmata archaeon | reverse complement strand
ACCTTCTCAGAACAGAATTGCCTTTACCGGTACCTGAAATGACTCTTGCTGAAATTGATTCCATAGATGGTGGAAAACTGGAAATCGTCTTTTATGAAATGCTACCTGGTATTGAGTTGCAAAATACCCATATGATTGATGACCGCGATCATACAATTGCAAAATCTCTTGGTCTGTTTCTCAAGCAACTTCATAAAATTCCTGAAGAGATGGTTCAGACCATTACTTCGAGAATATCAGGCATTCAAAATGAAAGAAATGAGAGCGATTCTGAATTGTTGGAATCAGTATTGGAATACTTCAGAGAAATGAAGGATGAGAAAAACGTTTCCTCCTATATTGAAATTATGGAGAAATCCCTTTCCCAATTGAAAGACATGGACTGGAAAATTGTACCATCCCATGGTGATTTTATGTCAAACAATATCATATATAATGAGGGCCGAGACAAAATTTCCGGGATCATTGACTGGGGTGATTTTTCTTTCAGAGATCCAACATATGATTTTGCAGGACTCGCCTATGAATTTGGAGAGCAGTTCCTTGACTACATGTTGACAGCTTACTCGTTTCATGTGCCAGGTTATTTCAAATATAATATCATGAACCTTTCTAAATTTGTTCCATTTAACACTGTTTATTTCTCACGCAATATGGAGAGAAGAGTTAGGTTTGAGAATAAATACATAGAACTTGAACTGGCAGAATCCGGGAGAAACTTGATTCTTCACGTTGGCTGATCTATTTACCCCGATGAAATGTATCAGGTTCTATTTGTAGAGCGAGGAAATAGCAGATTCAAGCTCTTTGAATACCGGTTTATAGCCCAATTCATCCATCCTTTTACTTTCAACATAAGAACCCCCAGTAACAAGATCAGATGCCTTTCCGAACATTCTCTTGATAACAAACTGTGGTATGGGTAATCCGGATCTCTTATGAAGCGACTTTCCAAGCTTTCTGGAGAATTCTTTCGATGTATCGTTGCCCGCAACTAGATTTATAGGCCCATGGAATGAAGGATTTTCAATGGCTTTTATTATGACTCCTATCTCATCCTTAATATGAATCCATGGAAATATTTGTTTCCCTGGCATTACATAACCACCAAGACCCTTCATGAAGTACGGGACAAGGGCCTCCAGTGCACCCTTATCCTTTTCCAGGACAAGAGTTGTCCTCAGTAAAACCGTTCTAACGCCCTCGTTCTCGGCTAAAATGGCCTCTTTCTCCCAATCCTGAACCAGAGAACCCCAGAAGTCGCTCGAAGGTTTACTGCTCTCATCGTTAACTCCGCCGAAAGTCTTTCCGTAGCCATAAATTCCAGAAGCAGAGCCATTGATTAGACACCCTGGCTTATTTTTTGCTTTCTTAATCGATTCAACAATATATCTAGTACCAAGTACCCTGCTATCTCTGACTTGAGCGGAATAATCCCCTTTCCATTTTGCAAAGACTGGTGCACCTGAGAGGTTAATCACTGCCCTAGACTCTTCAATATAATTAGCCAGATTTTCAGGATTTTTAGGGTCCCATTTCACAACATCAGATATTTCAGAAAATGCCTTCTTAACATTTTCCGGATTTCTCGTTACCATAACTACTTCATATTTCTTTCCAATGAGCTCTTTAATCAGTGTTGATCCTATTAAGCCAGTACCACCGCTTATGACTATTTTCTCGGACATTCTAACTCTTATATATATTATCATAACCTATATTTAAGGTTGTGAGAATAATTTGAACAATACCTTATGTTTTTGAATTTCCACGATAAACGCGTTCATTTGTATATGTGCAATAATTCTGCAAACCGGCATTCAAGTTATGCAGGGGAGTTATGATTTAGATTGACAATTGTTAAAATATCTCAATGCAATTTCAGGTCAATGATGTCTGATTCTGGTGACGAATTCTGGAACAATATGATCGCAGAACTCTTAATCAGAGGAAAAATGAATGTGCCAAAGATATCCAATGGTCATCAAATACCTGGACCTGAATCAACCAGAATATTCAGAAAATCATTGGGTGAATTGAAAGGACAGAAAGCCGACTGGAGGGCGACCGTAGGTGGATCGGATCGTGGGATCCACGTCGTTGAATTTGATGATCACTACGAAATGCATGTTGATCAGTTTGATCCAAGGAAAAATCCCATAAAGCATCTTTTGGTGGATAGTCCGAAATATGGGTTTGCAATTGGAGCAGTAACTTTGGGCATTGGAACTGTCCTTGCAATCTTAAGGAGAAAGAGATGATTTCACAAACAAAAAAGATTGCCTTATATGTTTTAATGATAAGCGCAATGGCCTTTGCAACTAGAATTACCAACAATATGATTTCTACCACGGCACCATTAATCGCAAAATACTCCTATGGAATGAACAGTTTTGAGGTGGGTCTCACCGGTACCCTGATTTATGCAACCACTCTGATTTCAACAGCCCTCATAAATCCCAGACTTGACTCAAGAATGAGAAAAAATGTCTTTGTGAGTGCCACCATACTTGCTACCCTTAGTGAAGTTTTGCTTCTGTTTGGAAATATAGACCTGTTCTGGGCTGCCATAGGGTTATTTGGATTCTTCACCGGATTTTTATTTACAAACCTCATAACCTCAATCTCCATGGTTTCAGAGGGTGTCACCAGGGAGCGCTTTTTGGCTGGCTATTCAATCTCACTAAGTCTTGGACTGGTAATAGGACCAACCATTGAAACTGAAACACTCTCTTTTCTACCCTATAACTCAATCATTCTGGAATTCCTTCCCTTTATGATTGTAGTTTCCGCATTGTCTTTTCTTGTTAAGTTTAAAGAAAAGAACGAAACGAAGGGAATTTCAGGC
>JAKAYJ010000199.1 GCA_021816385.1 Thermoplasmata archaeon | reverse complement strand
GTCAACCCCATCCACTATCAGGTTTAAACAGCAGATTAGATTGCTAAGTGAAAAGTATTCATCAGGTAAATCCTGAGTGATATTTTTTTAACAATCAATTACCCGTAAATACGGTCTCTTCTTGAACGAAACAAATTTTATTCCCAAAGGGGTCCTTCAGGTAGAATGAGGTTTCTCCCCAGGGTCTTGTTCCAATCTCATCTAAAATAATAGATCCTAATTCCTGCGCTCTTTTGAATACATCATTGAGATTCTTTACTGCGAAATATATGTGATCTGGATTTGGAGGAAGATCGAACTGGTCGCCATCACTCCTTGGGTCAAAACAGGCAAGTATTGTACCGCCGCATTGGAAGTAATGCCTTCCAGGGGACACCCTTTTCCCTTCAATGTTAAGTAATGAGGAGTAAAATTTCTGGGCCATTTCTATATCGTTTACAGGAAGTATGACTCTGAAGAGTCTGGGCGTATATGCATCTGGATTGGTAATAGACATTAAATAGCAATAGTTTTACATCAATAAGTTTTTCGGATCGCTGAAACCGTTGTATTTCAGTTGTTAAATACAGGTGATCTTAGTAAAATAATATGGGGAGTCCATTTTTTCTTGTGTGTGCTCTTGCATGACCATGGCTATACTGCGCCATTTCTGAATTCTTTTATTGTTTTCAGCCCAAGATTTTAGCATTTCAGCAAATAGATAAATTGAATTGCATACAGAGCAGACATAATTAATCCTGAAATAGTAATTTTAATAGCATGTTAGAGCAACTATAGGAAAGACTGGTTCATGCGCGGAACTATTTTTGTTGTCATTTACGTAACTTGATGATGAAAACAATAGACTTTTTTTTATAATAACTCGCAACATACTTTAACTGTTTTCCCATCCTCTTAGGAATGACCTCTATCGTCGGATTTGGAATGACAAGGTTCGGTAAGAGGGAAGAGGATTTAGTTTCACTCGCGGTTGAGAGTTCTCGTGACATTTCTTCAAGATATTCTGATTCTATAGATCTTGTGATAGTCTCAAATTCCTATGGGGGTGAATATACCGGGTTATCCGGTTTATCAGATCATCTCTGCTCAGCCCTTTCAATTGAAGGGACACCTTCCATGAGGATAGATAATACAAGCGGAAGTGGTGGTTCAGCAATATACATCGCAAATTCCATGATAGAAAGTCGAGATTTTAACACTGTCCTTATTGTTGGAGCTGAAAAGATGACTTCTGTCCCCTCGAGAAAGTCGACTTCTATAATAGCTTCATTGCTTTCCGAACGTGAAAGGAAATCCGGGCTGACTTTACCCTCACTTGCAGCATTCATGGCAAAAATTTACATGCGAGAATACGGCGTGGAAATGGAAAGGATCTCATCTGTCGCTGTGAAGAATCACAAAAACGGTGCAATGAACCAGTATGCTCACTTCCAGAAGCCTGTTGAATTATCAGAAATAATGAGATCAAAGATGATAGCAGATCCACTCAGATTATACGATTTCTGCCCGGTTAGTGACGGAGCTGCATCCCTGATCCTGACGCGTGACGATATGGTACAGTCGTTTACTGGAAAGGCTGTGAAAATAAGGGCTATCGCATCATCCTCATCCAACCCGGTAATATCAGAAAGGAAATCATTTCTTGAAATTGATTGCGTGAAAAAAGCCTCCGACAAAGTATTCAAAGAATCTGGTCTCGAGAGAAAAGATGTAGACTTTGCGGAATTACATGATATGTCTACAATCCTGGAAATAGTGGAAAGCGAGAACATAGGCTTTTTTGAAAGAGGTTCAGGGCACAGGGCATTGCTTGACGGATACACAGAAATCTCTGGAGAACTCCCGATCAATCCAAGCGGCGGACTGAACTCAAAGGGCCATCCAATTGGCGCAACCGGCATTGCACAGGCATGTGAGATATTTCAGCAGATCAACGGTCTGGCTGGTCCCAGGCAGGTTAAACAGCATGAAGTTGGCTTTACCCTGAACATGGCAGGCTTTGGAAACAATGCAGTGGCAGGTATTTATGAGGCGTTTTCATGATACTATACAGATGTGAACACTGTTTCAGTTCATTCCTAGAAAAGAGAAACAGATGCTATAACTGTCATTCAGAACGTTTAAAGGAATATGAAGTATCGTCCGGTGTGGTACAGGATACTGTGCAGCTGTTCGCTACACCTGATAATTTGCCTGAAAAATATTACATTTTGCGAGTCGAATCTGAAGGAATTTCCTTTTTCTGCAGATCACAGGTATATATTCGGGAAGGCGAGAAGGTATCAGTGAAGGAGGATGTCAACTCTTTATGCTGCGAGCCAGAAAATAACCAGCTTCAATGATATAAACTGCGATCTCCGGATAGACTTTCATAATTGAATATTGCTCGCTTTATACCTTCCTTAATTCATTTATTTCATTCTGATCCAAATGAAGTTTAATTGATTCTACGATATCATCAATATGCGCCTTTTTAACTGCCTTTGGTATTGGCAGACTATCCTCCATCAGAAACCTCAGTATAACCTGTGCCTCTGAAACTCCATGCTTTTTCGCGATTCTTAAGATACGTTCATCTCTGGGTATATTCCCTTTTAAAAGTGGGGAATATGCTATTACGTTTATGCCATGCTTCTTGCAGAATGATATTGTGGATTCGGCTTCCTTCTGATTAGCATAATTATATTCTATTTCGTCCGCAAGAATATTGTGCTTTCCAGAAATTTCAATAGCCCTCTCCAAAAGATCTGGGCCGAAGTTGCTTACTCCGATGTGACTTGCAAGACCATTATCTTTCAAATAAAGCATGGCATTCAGGCTCTCTTCGAGAGGTACTGAATTACTTGGCCAG
>JAKAYJ010000017.1 GCA_021816385.1 Thermoplasmata archaeon | reverse complement strand
AATCGCACCTAATGGCCAGAACTTCTCACTCAACATATCCGGAGCATTCTTCAATCCTATAAACGGGCAGTATGAGTACAACACACCCGGAGTTTCATTCTCATGGTATGTGAATGGAGTTGCTTACACAGGAACTGGAAAGAACTACAACATGACATTCAACTTTACTGCACCTGTGACCCATGTTTCCATTAACGGAACAAGTTCATCAGGTTTCAAGAATATCACAAACATAACAGTACTCACTGTTGGCAGTTCTTACAATCCGTTCCTAAATCTTTCATACACACAGAATGGAGTGACCCATAACCTGTCTGCATTAAACAGAACACTTCATGTAAATCAGGATCAGACAATAACCTTCGATGCAAGCAAGAGTTCCCTGAACATCACATACAACAAAACCAAGTACTCACTGAATCTCTATTACAACTGGAATCTTCCTAACTATACTGCATCAGGCTCAGTGATAAACTACAAGTTTACCACACCAAGCGTATCAAAAGGGCTCCAGTTCGTATATGTCAACATCACAAGTTCAGCTAACACAACACTTATGAGTTCATTGCAGGTTTATGTAAACGACACCACCCCGCCAACACCTGTCATAACACTTCAGAACCAGACACATCACAACGTCAGTGCCATACTTGCAGGAACACCAATGTATGTAAGTGCAAACTACACCACATCACAGTATTACGGCTTTTCATCGCTGAAATTCAACTGGACTTTCAGGTATGCAAATGGAACGATCATATCATTCCCTACGGCTAACATCACAATTATTGCATACAACACATCCTACACCAACTTCAGTCACTCAAACTGGCTACTTGTAGAGTTCAATATGCTGAGCAACATCCACATCGATCTTAATGCTTCAAATCCAAATGCAACCGCATACAGCAACCAGACATACACACCAGCATATACTGGCCCCCAGCTCATAGTGTCAGGCGTGGTTTATTCCGGCTCATTCACACAGGGTTCTACAAAAGAATTGTCTGTTAACGTGACAAACCAGGCATCTTCCGTGGCCAAGAACATCACCATATTGGTATATGGCGGAGGTTCACTAATAGGCTCACAGACATACACTGGAGTGAATCTGGGCAAGAATGTTACAAGAACATTTACAGTGAATGTTTCCTTTGCGAACGCTGGTTCACAGAATATGTCAGTGCAGGCTTCCACATCCGCGCAACCATCCTTCGTACAGAAAGATGGTCAGTACACTTCTACTATTTCTGTGGGTGCATCAAATCTCAAGATCATTCTTGTGGTAGTTGCCATAATAGTGATACTGATTGCCTTTGGCCTGATGTATTACAGAATCACACAGGGAAGATTCCCCGGTTCTAAACCCAGAACACAGTCTACCACTGCTGTGACAAAGCAGAAACCACAGGATCAGAAGCAGCCTGAAGCACAGAAACAAAATAAAAAGTGATTATAAATCACTTCAACTTTTTTAAAAAATTTTTACAACTTTTCAACTTTTATGATACCGATTATATCACATGCATCTTCAATTATTGTCCTGAATATTTTTACTGTCTCAAGCTGTCTGTTCTTTATTTCAGGAGCCTGCTCTGATATCTTCACATCCTCGTAGAATCTTGTGAAGGCGGTGGAGAGAATGAATGAGTAGTTTGCAATGATCTCTGGCTTGTCAGACTTTGCAGCATCCATCAGCCTGTATGGATACATGTAAGCAAGCAGAAGAAGTCTTTTTTCAGATTGGGGAAAATTTTCCATATTAAGGGTGGCCCCTTCATTGCTAACCTTGTTCAGTATACCTGAAGCCCTGACCATGGAGTACATTATGGAAACTGCGGTATCTCCATTGAAATCAAGCGCATCTTCCCACCGGAATGTAATGGGTTTTGTGGGGTTGAATTTTAGGAGATGATACCTGAATGAGGATGCAGCGATCTTCTCAGCAGTTTTCGCGTCTGCGCTTTCGCCATATCTTTTCTGTAATTCCTCCATGGACTTTTCCTTCAACTTCTCGTAAACTGAAATCATTGGTATGCTTGTACCCTTTCTTGTGGACATCTTTCCTGTCTCAAGGTTCACATAAGCATAAAATACAAAAGATAGGGTGTTTGTATATTCAAGCAGATCATTCATGACGTATTTCATGATTCTGCCGTGTTCCCTGTGATCCTCTCCGAGGACCACCGTGCAATGGTCGTATTGAGAGAATTTATACATATGGTATGCAATGTCACGTGTAATGTACAGGCTCGTTCCGTTCCTTCTCTGGACATATATCTTCCTGAGCCCGGGAATATCAATGTATCTGGCACCGTTTTCCTCATGGAGATCTGCAGAGAGTCTCTCCATCACTGTCCCTGTCTCCCCGGTTGTTATGAATTCAGATTCCCATGTATATTCATCGATCTTTATGCCGATGGTGGCAAGATCTGCTGATATGCCGTCAAGCATGATTCCTGCTACAAACCTGACCTTTGAAATGAGATCGGAATCGTTTCTCTCATATCTCTCCATGAGTTCCTCCACTTCCTTCTCACTGCCAGTTTCCTCGAAGTATCTGTATGTTTTGATATAGCCATCAAGAAGCAGTGGGATTGTCGGTTTTTCATTTTTATGGAATTTTTCATACCCAAAGTACAGGGACATCATCTGCTTTCCTGAGTCATTCACATAATACTGCGTGGTTACACGGTATCCAACCCTCTTCTTCAGTCTTGCAAGGGAATCCCCGATGACAGAATTCCTCGCCCTTCCTATATGGAGGGGTCCTGTAGGATTGGTGCTGGTATGTTCCACAGATACTCTCTCAGGTTCCTGGAATACGTCTGGAAACATCCCTGTTGAATCTATACTCTCTTTCAGTATCCTGAATATATGCTCCGGCCTGATCCACACATTGAGATAATTATTTGTCATGGAAGTTCCTGAAACAAATTCCAGTGCCTTAACCCTATCCGCGATTTTTTCACAGACGTCTCCAACATCTTCCCTGTTTATTAGATATTTAATGAGTCTTGCAGAAATGTCTCCATGTCCATCCTGCCCCATGGTCAGATCTTCCGGGACAACCTCCGGTATCTCTGCATTTATCTCTTTCCTGATCAATTCAAGGAAGTCTGTGAATAGAAACATGATGGGAAATTATTACTTTGCTTAAGATTTTTCGCACAATATTCCTGAACTGGAAATACAGATGAAGTTCTGTACGATCATGGGAATGTATTCAAGAGTGGTTTGAGGTATTGAAAATTAGGGTGAATATATGGTTTTGAAGCCACGAAGATTGAAAAATGGAGACAGGGTTGCAATTGTATCGCCTTCAAAATCACTGCCCAGTGTCCTGCCACGACTCGCAGAGACTGGCATCAACAACCTTAAGGAATATTTTGATCTTGAACCTATAATCTTTCCGAACACTTTTTCAGATATGGAATACAGCTATCTGCATCCAAATGCAGGGCTCGGGATATAAATGATGCCTTCGGGGACAGCAGCATAGGGTCCATTATAAGCACTATTGGCGAGGACGAATCAGTTCGTATACTGAAACACCTTGATCCATCATAGAATCTAATACCAAATTATTCACAGGTTTTTCAGATACAACAACGCTGAAATCGTATCTTTTTTCCCATGAGATTGCATCAATATACTGGGTGAGATCATTGCACAGATTTCCAATTTTCCTGATGATTTTGTGAAGTACTGGGAAATCATACTTCTAAAAGACTCAGCAGGTTCGATCATATCATTCTGTTGCTTGAAACATCTGAAAACGTACCCACACCGTACCAGGTTGAGGTCATGATCCTAAGCCTGGGCATAACTGGCGTGCTTGATAGAATTGATGGCCTTGCATTTGGGAGATTCAGAGTATATTTAAAGGAGATGAGGACTGATGTCACATCAAGGATAAAGTGCGTTCTTAGGGATGAGTTAGGGATCGGGGAGATACCATTTTTTGAAGGCCTTGATTTTGGACATACTGATCCATATTTTCCGGTGCCTGTTGGCATTCATGCAAGAATACAGGGAGATAAGATCATCTTATTGGAATCGCTGACCCGGTGATCTGGAAATCATGGCCTAAATATCCTTCACTCTATCAACGAGAAAAAGGAATTGTGGTCAGGTGTGCTTGTCTACTCCTCCTGTTGCATGATGCTGAACCCTATACTCTGCATATGCTGAAAGAAATCAGGGTAACTTTTTGAAACATCTCCTGTTTCAGGAAAAAGGAAATTATGCTTCAGTGCGGCACATGCAATGAACTGTGCCATACTCATCCTGTGATCATGATAATCCACAGGCTTAAAATCTTCAGGCAGATTTCCTCTTCTGATCATAATATAATCATCCTCATGCTCTACAACTGAACCAAGCCTGTCCGCAATCTCAAGTATTGCTGAAAGCCTTCTGCTCTCCTTGAGATCAAGCCTTTCTGAGTTTCTTAAGGACATACCATTTCTAGAGAACATTCCAATTATGGAAAGAGGTGGGGCAAGATCAGGGCATCTATCTACATCAACCTCAAAATGTGGAATGCTATCTTTTCTTGATGCCGTTATATCAACAGTATTCTCACGCCTTTCCACGTGCAGAAGATTCCCAAGAATTTCCACAAGTAAACTGTCAGGCTGTGCGCTATGATATGGGAGGCCCCTGACGGTTATGCCCTTTTCTGAACAGAGAAGACCCAGCCCTAACAAGAATGCAGATGAGGAATAATCTCTCTCGATCATGTATGTACCATTCATCTGCGCTATAGTGCTATATATGGAAATTTTATCATTATCAATTTCAGCGTTTATTCCTAAATTTCCCAGCACATCGGATGTTATCCGTATGTATCCCTCTGAACTCCTCTTTCCCAACATGTTAATGGTTCTTTTCCCTTTCATGATCGACATGGCAAGCATTAGTGAACTCACGAACTGGGAACTGCTGCTTCCATCAATGGAAACATGGTTTAACTCTTTCCTTGCTGATGCATCCACATGGTAGATTCCACTATCATTTCTGCACACATAACCATGTTTCTGGAGAACTTCCAGAAGGGGCCCCATGGGCCTCCTTGAAAGATTGCCCTGTACGGTGATTGTTGTTCTGCATCCTGATGCAAAAAGCAATCCATGAACAAGCCTGAAGGATGTTCCCGATTCACCGCAACTGAGTTTTTCAGGGCAGGAAAATTTACCCTCAATCAATACACCATCTTCATGGGGCCTAACCTTCATCCCACATGATTTTGCAATTTCCAGTGCGACCTTTTCATCATCAGAATGGCCCACTGGCGTGATAAACTTCTTTCCAGGAAGGAATGATGCCATCAGCACATATCTCTGAGAGTAGCTCTTTGAAGGAGGTGGAGTGATCGCTCCGTAGATCTCATCATAGCTGATTCTAAGATTTTCTCTCATGGATCAGAGCACCCCTGTTTGTAATATGTGTTTCAAGAGGATTCATCCCTCTTTTCCTCATATCTGACACATCCTTGAGCATTATACGATCGGAATCATACATAAAAAACATAGATGGGCCCCTTCCATTGATGCCGCAGATGTTGAAGTTAAGCCCCTGCAACTGACTGTAAGGTATGCGGTTCCCGGACATATGGCCCATGTAATTCCCGTTTGCCACTGCAATGATGCTCATGGTCTTCCTGTCCACCATCTTCCACATTCTGTCATAAACATTCTTCAGCCATGAGAAATCATTCTGTCCAAAGGAATTGCTTCCCTGCCCCGGTTCACCCGGGATGATAATACATGGATCTCTGTTCACATCAAGCCTTCTTTCTAAAGATCTACTGTTGTTGTCGCATATGCACAGCCCACCATATATGCTTGCCGCAAGATCATCTGTTGCCCCTGTGTACGAAAGTCCGGCATCTATTGATATTTCTGATCCTGCTCTGAGCGTTTCTTCCCTGCTTAATTCTATGGAGTTAAATTTACAGTATGCAAGCAACATGCTTCCAACCAGTGCGCTGCTACTCTTCATTCCCTGCCTCTGTGGGATTTCAGACAGAATCCTGAAATTCACGTTCCTGTTTCCACCAAGGCGTGAATGAATATGATCTATAAGGTCTTCAAATGCACCTCTGGATGTGGAAGGTTCAAGGACTGCTTTCATTGGAATATCTGTTGCAACAGCAGCACCTTTTCCTGTGGGGAATGCGCTGACCACTGAAATGCCGGAATTCACTCTTATGATGATCTCTTTTCCGCCCACGATATGACAGCCTCCTCTGCTTTCCTGAATATTTCCTCTTTTGGATAGTCTCCAAACACAATTCTGTATGTTTCCATTGCCTGTGCAAAGAACATATCTCTTCCATTTATGCCCCTTCCTCCTTTCTCAGTTGCGTTCTTCATGAAGGCTGTCACAGGGTTCTGGTACGTCAGGTCAATGGCAATGGAACCATTCCTGAACCTTTCGCTGCCAACAGGAGAGGAATCATCTCTCTTCATTCCAAGGCTTGTGCAGTTCACAATGACATCAAAGTCGTTTTTTTCATTATATCCCCGAACCTTAATGCTTGAGAACATGGATGTACCCGAAAATCTCTTTACAGCAGATGCAGGGTTCCTGGAAAGAATATGTACACTTTCCGGAGAAAATTCCGTCAGGATCGAATATAGAACTGTCCTGGCTACCCCACCAGTTCCGCAGATGGCCACATCCTTTCCATCTATAGAGATGTCATTCTTAATTAGTGTTTTAAGAAATCCGTAATAGTCTGTGTTATGGGCAATAAAGCTTGCTCTATTCCTTACTACAAGGTTTGTGGAACCAATTTTCCACACTGCAGGCATCCTGTCTGGTATGTTCAAGAGAACTGTTTCTTTATATGGGGCAGTCACGTTGAATGCATCAAAGGGGCACAGTTTTATGTTCAGAACAGATGGAACTGATTCAGGGGCCACATTTGCAGTAAGATAAAGATTGCCAGAATCTTCGAGCCTGAATATGGTGTTGAACAGCATATCGCTCCATGACATGCTGACAGGATTCCCGATTAGACCCAGAAGCATTCATTTCTCCAGGATGCTTTCAAGCGCATCCATGAACTTTTTAAAATCCATCTCCATCACCTCTGAAACTCCCACATCCCTGATTACAGGGAGAAATATTCTTTTTCCGCTGATCTTTTTGTCGAATTTGATATATTGTATGATTTTTTCATAAAAATTCTTTGTTCTTTCAATATTTATTCCATATCTCTCCGATAGATTCAAGAGTCTTTGCGTCACTTCAGGGTCAGTAAGTCCCATGTTTTGAGTTGTAAGTGCCTCCAAAATCATTCCAGACATTACTGCCTCACCGTGGCTTACAAGCCATCCAGAAGCTGCTTCAATCCCATGTCCAACAGTATGCCCGAAATTCAAAATATTCCTGAACCTCTTCATATCAAAAGGATCAGTGTTGCACACATCTGACTTTATTCTTGCGTTTTCCAGAATGAATTCTTCCAGATTAGCAGAATACATCAACCGATCCATGCTGAATTTTTCAAGTTTCTCTATGAGTTTTGCCTTAAGTATCATTCCATGTTTAATTGCCTCGGGAAGGCCATTTTTTACCAGATCTTCCTGATTTTCAATGAACATAATATCGGCGAAGATGGTGTGTGGATTCCTGAAAGTTCCAGCCATGTTCTTTTTTCCAGAAACATTTATCCCATTCTTTCCTCCAATGGAACTATCTATCATGGAAAGAAATGTGGTAGGAATGGCAACAAGTTCTATGCCTCTCATGTAGGTTGAAGCAACGAAACCTGAAATATCTCCTAAGGTACCTCCCCCTATATAGCAGAGTGTGTGGTCTCTCTGGATATCCATGCCAAGGAGTGTTGAAATTATACTCTCATAAGTTTCAAACGATTTGGCATTCTCACCATCCTCAACCATTATTGTTCTTTCATCTGGAAGATCCAGAATCCCGGAGAATTTGTTCCTTATTGTTGAAGAAGTGATATAGACAGTTTTTTCCATTTCAGAAATTGCCACTTCTGCAATACCATTTCCCACATTATATTCTGTTGTCTCCTCACCGATGGAGAATATCTCCTTCAATTACGCACCTGTTTACCTATCAATAATGGATATTAAAAAATATGGCAGGAAAATGGGTACAGATACTCATGCTCTTGCAAGTGCGGAGAGAGTGCTTATTCTGTCATTGTTCTCAACACCGTATCTTTTTACTTTTTCCAGATCCACTCCCATCTTCATGGCTTTCTTCTCGATGAATTTCATCATCAGATAACCACCTGTCGAGATTATTGTTCCTGTTCCAACCCTTGAGAGGAAATTTCCCTGGGTATCCCTGAATCCATCTCTCATTGCCATCTTTGCAAGATGACGGTACGCTGCATAATATACTGCCATCATATCCTGGGTGAGCATGTTCGTGTTCAGGTCTCTCGACTTGATCCTTCCAAGAGGAACATTCACTAGAGGTGTAACGGTGAATTCAAAGGGCCTCCCATCCACGTATGAATTGCTCAACCTGTTAATCATTTCAATGGTTTTCCAGTTATCATCAGGAGTCTCCTCTGCCTGCCCCACCTGCAGCGTGAAAGCCGGTCTCCAGTAATTCCTTGTCTCAACAGAAACTCCTTCCCAAACTATATCCTGCCAGCTTCCATCCGGTCCGATCCTGAGTGGAAGAGTCTTGTTAGGCATATGTTTTTTAGCAAGTTCATCACTTCCTGTTTCGACTCCTGTCTGAATTCCTATCCAGTTATCAGGGCCGGATTTCAATATGCGTGAAAGCTTTTCCATCATATCAGGAAATCCAGCAGGAATTGATATTCTTCCATGAGTTGGATTCGATGTATGTATGCCCTTTATTCCCATAACAGTGCTGAAAAGCTCTGCAAGCGCATCTTCATTTGGAGCGAACATGTTCCCATGCCTGAAACCGAATACCTCATCTGAATGCAGCCAGGAATTTGTCATTCCTGCGTTTCTGTTCACTTCGATCTCCTTCACAATGTTCTCATAAGGCTCATATCTGAGTGGCCTCAGGGTCACTTCACAGAAGTCACATCCAACACCGCATCCTCTCATGATCTCAACCATTCCCTTCACGGATGGTTCAACTATAAGAGGAATTTCTTCCAGTTTTGGATAGGACCCTTTCGAGAAACCTCTGGACAGGAACAGTGGATCATGCTTTTGTATCCTCCTGAAATTGCTATCATAGGAAATGTAGCCTTCCCTGAACAGGTTTTTGTCTATGGAATTCTGGGATATCTGATCAAAAAGCAGGGATATGATATCATCTGCTTCTCCCTGAAAAATATAATCAAAGTGGTATTTGTCAATTTCATCCCTCAGGATAGTGAACTCCCAGACACCGGGGCCGCCTATTAGCAGTTTTGCTTTCTTGCCCTTTCTTGCCAGGTTGATTCTTTTCATGAGAATGTCCCAATCCCTCCGAACCCAGGCATCAAGGTTTCCGCCGAGAAGTGCATAATACGACATGGTAGTGGGGCCTATGCCCAGTGGATCCATGGTGGAAACCCCAATGATCTCGGTATCGTCTTTAATGAAATTTTCAAGATAATCTTCATGGGCAACCGCAATCTGTTCCCGGGGGAATTTGGAAAGAAGCGCCGCTTCAAGTTTTCTTATGGAGTAAGGTGCGAATTTTGCCTCCCCATTTGGTTTGGATGGAGGTGGAGGGCCTTTGAGGAATTTGTATATGCTTTCAGGGATCGCAGCTCCGGGAGCACATGGCAAAAATTCCAAAAGTGGGAAATTACGATATTCATAGCTGAGCGTACTGTCGGAAATAAGCACGAATCTCGTCATTATGAATCACTGATCATAATTATTTTCATGTTCATAAAATTTTTTATGCGTAAAATAAATTTAAAAAAATAACGTCTGTTCACACCCTTTTTCATCTATACCTTATGAATCAGGAACCTCAGATCACTTGCAATGGAGAGGACGTTAGAAAAGGTGGTCTTAGAATTTACAGTTTCCATAAGAAGAAATAAGATAGATGTTCAGGGGACGTTAATGCACCCCGCAGTCTTCTTATTAAAGGAGGAGATAGATAGTAAATCCATGGGAAACGCATCAGAGAGAAATCATGGAAGCCTCCCCAGCATTTATTAATATCCTTAATTTTTCTTCAAGGAGAAATGCTTACTATAAATTTTTCGACGCAAAGAACGACATTAATTTAGTGAAAGAGGGGATTATTTCATATATTTGGAGAAAAAGGAAAAAATTTCGCGTCTTGGCTTAAATCACTGGGCCACAAAATAATTCTGGTTGGAATTGGAGATTTGGATAACCTATAACAAATATATGGATTACAATTTACGAATGAACATGCTCTCTGGGCTGAGACCAAATTCGCATGTAAATAAATCAATATTCCTTTAATTACCTTTTGGTTTTGTAACTGGTAAGTCTGTGGTGTTTATTCCAATCAGCCAGTTTTGTGACTGCTTTCGATAATAGATGGTTTATCCGTGATGAAATTCTTTTCTATTAGTTTTGATGTGAAAAATATAGAAAATATCCTCATATTAATGAGGGAGTAAATTGTTGCAGGAAATTTCACGATTAAACCAGTGTGATGTTGAAGTATGTATGGAACATTACTCCAACCACATATGTGATTATTGCAGCAGCAAGTGAAAGAACAGCAGCTCTTGTTGCAGATCTCAGTATTGGGGTGTTCAGTGCAACTGCCACAATTCCATTGCTCACTGCCTGAACAATAACCACGAGTATGATTGCAATGATTAGGGAATATATGCCAAGAGGAAAGAGAAATGGTATTATTGGGAATGCAGATCCAAAAAGGTAGGACATTCCTGTGTTGAAAGCAGACTCTTTTGACTTTGTATTTTCATGTTTTATTTGTTTCTGCTTTTGGTCTTCAATACGATCCTCGATCACAACCCTCCTCTTTATTTCACCAATACGGAAATCACTCTCAGAAGATCTTGAGAGATATGCCCCCAGACTCATGCTGATTGTTCCACCGATAGCAACCACGAAACCTCCAAGTGCCACTAGAAAATTGCTGGATAATATTCCATACAGTCCTGCCATTGCAGCTAGAACCTCAACCACACCATCGCTTACACCATATATGAAAGAACGGATATTTTCAAGGGACGTTTCCTTTGAGGGACTCATGTCATCAAACAGTTTCTCATGGCTTATCTCATCCTCAATGATCTTATTCAGGCCAGATATTGTATCGCTGTCAGTTGTTTTCTTTAGGAAGTTCCTGTATCTTAGAATGCTGTCAACTTCACCCTTCTCAAGCAGGTTAACAGTGAGGTTAATTCTGAGGAATCTATAAAGGAAAAGGTGTATTAGGACGCTAAATTTCCTGTATTTTATGTGATCCACACTGACCCCATTCTTTTCAAGTTTTGATTTCCAGAAATTTGCATGCCTGCTTTCAATTTCCGATAATCTTATTAGATCATCCTTCGCTTTCTCGCTGCGCATTATTCTAGAAAGTCTCCTGTAAAATTCCTGATCTGTGATCTCGTCACGATAAAATTCTAACAGGAATGTGTTTTCTCCATTGGATGCCATTATCTCGCTATGCCCGGATAATATTAAAAATATATGTGCGAAATTCGTATTTTTCTTCCGATTTTCATTCAAAAATCTATATATAAACCCACAATATGACTATATGGTGATTTTTTGCAGGAAAGTACTAAAAAAGATTTTGAAATGAAGGTAAATATTAAAACCATGCCTCCGGGGCCCAACGCAAGAGTGATTGTGGATGAGGATACAAAATATCTTGCCACAAGTACAAAATCTCTGCCAGTAGTTGCAAGAAGGGGAAAAGGTGTTTACATCGAAGACGTGGATGATAATGTTTTCATAGATTTTGCAGCAGGAATCAGCGTTAACAATATGGGACACATCCATCCGTACATAACAGAGAAGGTTCAGGAACAGATATGGAAACTCTGGCACTTTGCAGGCACTGACTTCTATTACAGGGAACAGGTTGATGCAGCAAAGGCAATAGAGTCAATAGTTCCTGGAAAATTTGACAAGAAGGTCTTCTTCACGAACAGCGGTACAGAGAGCAACGAGGCTGCCATAAAAGTTGCAAAAATAAACAAGAAGAAACAGGGATTCATAGCATTCATTGGAGGATTTCATGGAAGATCACAGGGTGCACTTTCATTTACCGCATCCAAAGGAATACAGAAAAAAGGGCTGTTTCCCAGCATGCCAGGCGTAGAGCATGTACCTTTCCCAAACCCTTACAGGAACCCATTTGGAATAGATGGCTATGAGAATCCGGAGGATCTTGAGAACGCAGCCATTGACTTTATAGAGAAATACACTCTAAAGATGTACGCCCCCAAAGAGAATATCGCAGCCATACTTGTGGAACCCATACAGGGGGAAGGTGGATACGTGGTTCCTCCTAAAAATTTCCATAAGAGGCTCATCAAGCTTGCACATGACAACGATATGCTTCTCATAATGGATGAGGTTCAATCCGGTTTTGGGAGAACAGGAAAATGGTTTGCATCTGAGCACTTTGGCGTTGAGCCTGATGTCATGTCCCTTGCAAAGGCAATCGCAAACGGAATACCCATGGGAGCAACTGTTTTCAAAGCAGACCTTGACTTCCCTGAACAGGGGCTTCACTCAAACACCTATGGAGGAAATGTTCTTGCATCGGTTTCATGTACAGCAACAATCGAGGCAATGAAGAAGGAGAATGCAGTACAGAATGCAGAAAAGAGGGGCCACCACTTGAGGAAGAGGCTTGAAGAGCTTCAGGAAAAATATGATGTCATAGGTGACGTAAGGGGAATAGGCCTAATGCAGGCACTGGACTTCGTAAAGGACAGAAAAACCAGAGAGCCATTCACAAAATTCAGGGATACACTGGAATATAAAGCATTCCAGAATGGAATAATAGTTCTTGGAACAGGTGAAAGCTCCATAAGGCTCATACCTCCGCTGATCATCACAGACAGCCAGATCGATGAAGGCATGGATGCATTCGAAAAAGGAATAAAGCAGTCACTCTGAATCTTTCAGGTACTGC
>JAKAYJ010000198.1 GCA_021816385.1 Thermoplasmata archaeon | reverse complement strand
AATTCTGATAAAAATAGGTGATGGTATCATTGAAAAACATTGAGATTACAGGATACCAGCTGGAATTGATGAAAAAGGAAGAATTCCTTGAAAGATCAGGGGATATATCGGGTGAATTCATAAGAAACTCTTTTGTGGTGTTTCCTGAGAGATTTATAATTGATCCAGTAGATGAACAGAGCGATTCTGACCTTTTTTACAGACTGGAGGAAATGTCCAGGAGAGTAACTCTCATAGCAGGCTCACTCATTGTGAGGGAGAGGGGAAATTTATACAATAGGTCATACGTTTATCACAGAGGAAAAATGATTGGATACCAGGACAAGATAGTGCCATTCAACAGGGAAAAATCAAGGATCACGCCAGGAAGAGTGATCAAGGTTTTCTCATGTGAGGATATAACATTCTCTGTGCCAGTTTGCTATGATCTGGACTTTCCGTTCTTCTCAAAGATCAGCTCAATGAACGGTGTCAGAATAATATTCAACCCATCCCTGATTCGAAGGGACTTCCATGATGAATGGCATCAGTACATGGTTACAAGGGCACTGGAAAACAGGATTGCAGTTTTATCTGTGAATTCACTTACTGAACAGTTCAACGGGGACTCCATATTTGTCCAGACCTATGTGGAAGATGATGGTGTTAGAATTACTAGGACAGATTTAGGAAAGGAAAGAAGAAAGAGTCTTACGTTCATCCCGGGAAATATAAATGCCAAATTCATTCAGAGGCACGAGGAAGACCCAGGTATTTATTCATTCCCCGTCAAGAAAATTAACTACTGACTGGCAAACCTTTTCACTTGATGATACGTGAGGAGTATGCGTGCCCTCCTTTATTATATTCAAGGTTGAACTTTTAATGTTTTGACTCATTCTGATCCCATATTCTAAGGGAATCATGTGATCTTCCTCTCCCCATATAATAAGTGTCCTTTTTCTTATGGTTGCCAACATTTTTTCGTCTATCTTGTCCCTTCCTCCCGTATTGTTTTCGACTATTTCCCTCATGATTTCCATGTCATTCCCGGGACTTACCTTTTCCAGCCTGAGCATGAATTTTTCTACACTCTCCTGACCCTGATCACCAACCGTTGGGTTGGTCCCGGCGTTATCAATAAGTATCAATCCCTGAGAATCACCATATTTAATTTCGTAGTAAAGAGCGACCCAGCCCCCATATGAATTACCACCAATGAAGAACTCCTTCACGCCGAGACCTTCTATTAGATCGTGGATCATTTCGGCCTGGTCAGAAACCTTAATGTCGTGGTTCTTTACTGAATGCCCGTGACCAAGTAGGTCAGGTAAAATAACACCGTATTTTTCTGGTATACATGATGATATTTTCATGAAATTGTTGCCCAGACCTCCAAGGCCGTGCAAAAGTATGATGTATTTTTCGCCCTCCCTGAAGAGAAAGGAGACTTTTCCATGAGAAGTTTGCAGGGTATGTCTGTACATATTAAAACCTTATGTAATCATGGGCTTAAATTCAATACTTATTCCTAACATATATATTTTATAAGTAATAAATATTATTTTTCAACCAATCCGGGTTATTGCCTACTGAACCTTTATAAGTCAGGAACGATGATTGCATTATGAAAGAACAGGGAAACAAGTATATCTATACTTTTGAGGAAGGAGGAAAGGATATGGCTGGCCTTCTGGGTGGGAAGGGTGCAGGACTTGCAGAAATGAAGAAGCTGGGTTTGAATGTTCCAGGTGGTTTCACAATAACAACGAAGGCATGCATCGCATTTCAGAAAAGCAATAAGATGCCGGATGGACTTAACGATTCTGTAAGGGAAAACATGAAAATCCTTGAAACAAAGACAGGAAAGGGTTTTGGAAGTGAGAAAAATCCATTGCTGGTCTCAGTCAGATCGGGAGCACCCATAAGCATGCCTGGAATGATGGACACAATCCTGAATGTGGGACTGAACGACAGGTCTTTAAAAGGGCTTTCCGACTCCACCAAAAACAGGAGATTTGCGATGGATTCATACAGGAGGCTCAAGCAGATGTTTGGAACAGTCGTCTATAACCTGCCACATGATGAATTTGAGGAAATTATACAGGAAAAGAAGGAGAAGTATGGAAGGAAAAATGATACAGAATTGAAGGCGGATGAACTGGAGGAGATAGGAAAGGAATTCGATGAAGTCTACAGGAAACACGGGAAGACGTTTCCACAGGACCCTGAAAAACAGCTCTTTCTATCAATAGAAGCCGTTTTCAATTCTTGGAATTCCCCCCGGGCAATAGCTTACAGGGAAATCAATAAGATAAGCAATGATCTTGGAACTGCAGTTAATATTGTAAGCATGGTCTTTGGAAACACTGGTAACAACTCCGCAACGGGAGTGGCATTCACCAGAAACCCCAATACGGGAGAAAAGGAACTTTTCGGCGAATACCTGCTGAATGCTCAGGGTGAAGATGTTGTTGCCGGTATCAGAACACCGAAAAAAATTACTGAACTGCAGAAACAGCTGCCTGATGCCTACAGTGATTTTATCAGGTCTGCTGAAATCCTTGAGAAAAATTACAGGGACATGCAGGACATGGAATTTACAATTGAGAATGGAAAATTCTTTATGCTACAGACAAGGAATGGGAAGAGAAGTGCAAGGGCAACCGTGAGGATAGCAGTTGAGATGGCGAAGGAGGGACTGATAACGATGGCAGGAGCAGTTCTGAGAGTCTCGCCTGAAACACTTGACATACTGTTCCATCCACAGGTAAAGAAGAGTGGGAAGGAAAAGGTTCTGGGACATGGACTTGCAGCTTCACCTGGAGCGGCCATTGGACAGATAGTTTTCTCTTCAGACAGGGCAGTGGAATTTTCGAAGAACAGGGT
>JAKAYJ010000197.1 GCA_021816385.1 Thermoplasmata archaeon | reverse complement strand
TCTTATGACAAAAAGTGACATTTTTCCAAAAATATCAAAAACACTTGATAAAATAATCAACAAGGAGAATTAGATCTTTTCGAAGTCTCTTCCCCTGTCCTGCCTCTTTATCATCCAGCCTGGATAGAGTTCCCTGTCCTCAGAAACATCATCAAGCCTCTTTACCTGTTCTGCTGTAAGGTTCACATCTAGAGTTTTCATGTTTTCTTCGAATTGCTCCAGTGTTCTTGCTCCTACAAGGACTATTCCCTTCTTGGCTATTACCCAAGACAGTGCAACATTTGAAAGCTTGCAATCCTGTTCCCTGGCAATTTCTTCTGCCACCTCAAGTACAAATCTTGCCTTCTCCTGATCGAATGGCGGGAATACACCCCTATCTCCAAATCTTGTTCCTGCCTTTGCTTCAACGTTCTTGCCATACTTGCCTGATAGAACTCCCCCATGAAGTGGGCTCCACGCAAGTAATGAAAGACCATCATGATTCATGTATGGTAATACCTCCTGCTCTATGTCCCTGTTAAGCAGGGAATAATTCATCTGTGCTGAATGATATGGCTCAAAATGATTTTCCCTTGCAACTGAATTGAATATAGCCATCTGCCATGCCTGGAAGTTTGAGAAACCAGGATAATCAATATCCCCTCTTTCAACAAGATCCTGAAGTGTTTCAATGGTTTCCATTATAGGCACATGATAATCAAATGAGTGCATCTGATACAGTTCCACGTGATCTGTTTTAAGTCTTTCAAGGCTTCCCTTGATGGATTCCCTTATATGATGCCTGGTCAACCCTATCTGGTTTATGCCTTTTCCGGTCCTCCCCCTTACCTTTGTTGCTATATGAATTTCATCTCTGAATGATTTGAGAGCCTTTCCCAGTGCTATTTCAGATTCTCCTTCATCATATACATCGGCTGTATCAAATAGATTTATTCCATAGTCATAAGCTCTTTTCACCATTTCGTTTGTCTGATCCTGGCTCAATCCACCTAGCTTCCAGCTGTTCTTGTCACCGAATGTCATTGCACCAAGAGCCATTACCGAGACATATAATCCTGACTTTCCCAGTCTTACATACTTCATAAATGAATAATACAAGTGCATATTAAACCGTTATGACATAATATTTTTAAGGAGAAAAAATCACGGAAAATGAATTCAAGAAAGTTCCTCCTCCTGTTAATCCTCATTTCAATCTTGATTCCTGTTCTTCCCTTTACAGGTAACATTCACGTAGAAAGTGCCCATTATCCTGTGACCGCAGGAACAGAATTACGCAGTCCAAAAAGCATTTATGTCAACGGGAATCTCACCATAAACAGTGAAAATGAGAATATTGCAAAATGCTACAAACTGGTATTTGAAGATTATAAACAGTCATTTCTTCAAATTAAGGCTAACGTCTCATTTGAGAGTGAGATGATCATAACAAAAAATTCCAATCTAACAATAGATACTGCTTCAGGTGGATATCACATAGGAATATGCGATTCAGATTTCTTCTTTAATGGGTCAATGAATTTTGAAGGTGATGCAATTCATATTTCTGACTCTCGGATTGGTAATAATTGCAGTCATATCAGGATGAAATACACGAATGATACCATGTTGTTCAGGAATTCTACCTTCAGAAATGTCAATAATTCAAAAACCGTTTACAGGGAGACTGGTTATTTTCTGCAAAATTCCCAACCGATCAGTGCCGCTGGTAATTTTTCGTATAATTACATAAGAAACTCTGATTACAAATACCCTGTAAGTGAGATTAAGTTTGAAGGCAATTTCTCATATAATGGAAGCGGGATTTCTCTTGGGATATCATCCACTTTTGATGATAATTTGATAAGTGACCATGTCAACATCACTAAGGGAATTGGAACCTTTAATTCAACTGTTTTCCTTCAGCACCCAATTTACTTGAGGAACCTTTGCAGTTCTGGTCAGAGTATCCATATCAGTATACCATATGGCTCAAATCTGACCATATGGAAATCGTCCATATGTTTCATTTCAAATTCCACACTTAATATTACGGGATTCTCTACGAACTACATAGTACTGAATGATACCCATCTGGTTTCACTTAACTCTTCGTTTTCTGGTAATTCCTTTCCCTTCACAAACTCTGGCTTCTATGACTTGAAGAAAGAAGGATTTCTGCTACAGAATGGATCAGAATTCATAATGATAGGTTCGCGTTTCTCCGGTAGCTTTCTCACCTGTAAATCTCCAGTGATAACGTTGGGAAATTCCAGTTTCTATTTCCTGCCCATACTGAACGTTATGTACATCATGTACAATGAGTTGCAGTATTACCATCCTGAAGGAATTTATCCGGCAGGGATATCTTCACACAATCTAAACATGAGTTCTGTTATGGATAAACTGGCCTGTTCTCCTGATAATAACAATTCCATAATCGTTCCAGCTTATGAACAGGAGAAGGATGGGTTTCTGAATTCTATATTTTCTTTTGCAATGTTCAACCAAACGCAATATTTCTCCATACCATCTATTGAAGTCTTTAAAAATGGGTATTATACCTACACGAAAACATATCATGATGTTCCGTTTATCAATATTAACTCTGAGGCCTCTTTTAACAACTCATACATTGTTCTGAATACATCTTTAAATGAATCTCTTCCCGGGTCCGTGAATTTAACTCTTAATACCACAATAAAAGGTGATAACTACACTCAGAGTTCAAGGCTCGGCATAGAAATTCGCTCCATGAATGACTATTCCAGCACTGTCTATATTCCCAGAAAGAGGAGTCTTCATTATGATATCATTGACATAGACTCCCAGGTCAAATACTACAATGGCATAAAAAATATAACTGAGTTTTCCAGTGAAGTGTTCAGTGTTCCA
>JAKAYJ010000196.1 GCA_021816385.1 Thermoplasmata archaeon | reverse complement strand
TTGCCTCCTCGATCCCAGTTTTATATGCCCTACCGTATCCTTTTCTTGGTTCTTCTATGACTTTTGCCCCCTTTTCTGAGGCAATTTCCCTAGTTTTATCAGTGGAATTTGTGTCCACGACGATAATCTCCAATGGCCTGAGATACTGGAGATCGTCAATGACCTTGCCAATTGTTCTACCTTCGTTCATTGTTGGGATCACTATGGATATATTACAGTTAACAGTCACTTGAAGGTGCATAATTAATTTATTATTAATATATTTGTTAATGTCCTTAGGTTTCCCGGCTGCAAGAGTTCCTTTCGATTTGATAACGGTTATGGGAGCAGAATCGCAGAATACATAATTGTTCTTCAAAGTAAGGAGATTCAATCAGAAGTACTCATTTTAGATTCTGATGTGAAATAGTATAATTTCATTGAACAGAATTCATTTTTTTAAATTCATCAAGGATGGGATTCCTCAGGAATACTGGAAAATCTGTGATAGAGTCGACTTTTACTTCCTTTATCTGCTTGGTCGAATTCCTCTCCCTTATTGTTACCACATCCCTTTCCAGTGTATCATAGTCCACTGTTATACAGAAAGGTGTTCCTATTTCGTCCTGTCTGGCATATCTTCTTCCTATTGCTCCTGATTCATCAAACACTGAATATGGCTCAATTTCCTGGAGTTTCGCAAATATTTCTCTTGCCTTTTCCAGCAATCCGTCCTTTTTCTGCAATGGAAGGATTGCTACCCTGTACGGTGCTATTTCTGAAGGAAAGGTGAGATATGAATATTCATTTTCCCTCTTCTTCATATTTGATATTATTGATGCCGCTATCATCCTGTCCAGTCCTATTGATGGCTCAAGTACCCTTGCTATTTTTTCTGCTTCGTAAAACAGATTTTCACCGGATTCCCTGATATGTCTTGAAAGATCATAAGTGCCCCTATCGGCTATACCGGCTATTTCAAGCCATGAGTCATTTATCCTGGCCTCTAAATCCCAGCATTCCTTTGAGTAATGTGCAAGTTCATCTTTCCGGTGTTGCCTGAATCTCAGCCTTTCTGGAGATATCCCTATCTTAATAGCCAGTCTGTAAACAGTTTCCATGAAGAATGCATGATCATTAGAACCTATAATATGCGACTTTACTGCATTGGATAGATTGATCCTGTGCTCTTTTGAATACATGTCATGAAGTGTAACCTCGCAATCACCGCGAGGTATGAAATTGGCTTCCCGGTCAGCTTCAAGGAATACTTCTGCCTCGGCCATGTTGAATTCTTTCTGCCTTATTATTCCCTGCCTTGGTGAAATTTCATTTCTGAATCCTTTTCCCTGCTGTATTACGATCATGGGAAGTTTTCCCCTGTTGTAATTGAGAAGTAGCTTGAAATTGACAAATATCCCCTGGGCTGTTTCAGGTCTCAGATACATTATTTCACCACCAGATCTTGTTTCAAACATCAGGTGAAATTCATATGGATCAGTTAAGATATTACCACATTTCTGGCATTTGAAGTTGCCACTTGACACAATTAATTTTGCCTCTTCCAGTGTCTCTGGTATTTTGGAACCACCATTACTCTCTATAACATTTTCAAGCTTGTATCTTGTTTTACATTTTGAACATGTAATTGCCATATCGATGAATTTGTCCACATGCCCGGAAGCTTTCAGAACTACTTCCGGGGTGAGGTTTGGTGTGTCTATCTCAATTGCACCTATTCTTGTGAACTCATTTTTCCATTCCTGATATATCCTTGTCTTAAGAATTGAGCCAAGTGGGCCATAATCGTTCAACCCTGCAGAGCCACCATAAATAGAAAATGATGGCCAGAAGAAACCCCTCCTTTTGGATAATTCAATCATTACTTCCAGTTCGTCCACTCTGTTCACTAGTCCCTATTTCCGACTCCTATTTGATTATTATTTTTCTTTCAAGAATACCGCCAGGATATCAAGATCAGTCAGGATTCCTTCAAGACCGTTAACGCTGGATGTGACAGGAAGCTGGTTGAAATTACCGTCCCTCATCTTTCTTGCGACGAGAGCGAGCCTCTCATTTAAATTCGCGACTACCGGTTTCCCTATTGCTATGGATTCTGCCGGATCTTCCGGTATTTTCAAATGATTCTTCTCAATGAAGTAAGAGACTACATTTCTCACTGAATCCCATGACCATGGATCATCGTCTGATACTGTTTCCACATCATCCACCCTTACTGTGCTAACATCTATTTTGTCAAAAAGGTCCCTGTCTGTGATCAAGCCCTTGAAATTCCCATGTGAATCTGTTACTGGATATGTGAATATACCTGTAAGTTTCATAGATCTGTATACAACCGGAAGAGGAGTTTTTTCCCATATGGGAAAGGCAAGACTTTTCATTACTTCCTTCACCAGAATATTTCCATATGTTTTTTCAATGGTTTTCAAGAAATCCTGCGGCGTAAGTATGCCGATCACTTCGTCCCTACTGTTCACTATTGCGGCATGCCTTCTCTTTTCCTTTACCATCAATATGGCTGCCTCCCTTATTTCTGTGTCATCCCTTATGGATGGTTCGCTTCTTGTAATCCTCGTTGCCTGTGTTTCTTCAGGATTGGCGAATACATCTCTTCTTGATATTATTCCAACATATTTTCCGCTGGAATTAACGACTGGCATTCCCGTTATGTTATTCTTTATCAACACAGAAACAGCCTGTGCCACTGTTGAAGGGAGTGAGAATATTACCGGATCCGGCGTCATGATTGACTGGACACTTTCCATGACTTAGTTAATAAGGACGAGATTAAAAATACTATGGATGGGTAACCCATATGCAGTTCTTATTTTGCTAAATTTCAAAATCCAGATTTAACAGTGAGTTGCCCTATCATACTTTTTCAGCATAATCCTATTAATAACTTTTATCATCCTGCAGAGTGACAATACGCAAG
>JAKAYJ010000195.1 GCA_021816385.1 Thermoplasmata archaeon | reverse complement strand
CAGAGGTATCTGCAGGAACTGCCTTAAAGAAATAGAAGCTTCTGAAAATACCTTAGTGCATTAAGATTTTCCAGAGGGTCATGAACTCTCAGAATTTCTATGCCCTTCCCCGCAAGGAAAATAGATACTGCTATTGTTTCTGGTAATCTTTCTTCTGAACTGCTTTTTGAATAGAGACTAAGGAATGCTTTTCTTGAATGACCGAAAAGACGCCTGAAACCGAAGTTGAAAGAATCCGGATTCCTTATGATTTCAAGATTCTGTTCACGGATCTTGGAAAAGCCGATCCCTGGATCTATGATTATCTTTCCGGGTTCTATTCCCAATTGGCAAAGTACTCTTAATTTCTCGAAGTAAAATTTTGTCATCTCCCCCCTGAGATCATCATAAGTGGCCATCCTGTTCATGTTTGATGGATCTCCCTTGATGTGCATTAAAACGTAAAATTTGTTTTCAGATTTAGCAAGCTCTGGGAGCCTTTCATCTTTCATTCCGGAAATGTCATTTATTACATCTATTCTATCTATGAAAGCATGGATAGTTTCATAATGTCGTGAATCCAGTGAAATTCTTTGATTACCTGTATCGTTAACCATTTCAAAGGCACTCTTCAGTCTATCAATCTCTTCATGAGTGGAAACCTCTATAGATCCTGGCCTGGTGCTTTCAGCTCCTATATCAAGGAATTGACAACCTGAACCTCTGGCACGATCTATCTGGCGGATATCCTTTACTCTTGAGCCAGCAAAGAACGAATCTGGAGTAAAGTTAAGAATGGCCATAATATCAGGGATCGAGTTCACATGACTCCTGAACATACCTTCAGTCATAAAATGGCTCATTTTTGCCAGGCCAGCTTGATTGAGAATTTCATCTGCTTTTGATCTGCTCATAAACTGTTCAAACTTGAAAAATATATTTTCTCCCATCTTTATTTTAGTGAAAGCTCTTCCTTCAGGAACTTTGTGGGAATAACATGTAAAGCTGATTTCAGTTTCACTGACAGTGGTTTTCCCGTTCTTATAGAAGAAATCGATCTCTGGATTATCCATCATCATAAGTATACAATTCTCTACCTTAAATCTTCAGATAAGTCAGGTGGCCTTGATAAGTGACATGGCATCTGCGGAGTGGAGTCAATTCAGGCCATGATGATTCTATCAGAAACCTTAATGATATGGGCTCTATGAAAAATCTGGAAGAGAAGAGTCGTTTCCATTGTACTACCACCATAAATAGTACCAAGATGATGAATATTGATAGGGAAAGCCGTAGGATTAATGCTGAACTTCTATTTGGAAGAAAATAACGGGTATCAGTAACCATAAGGTTATTAGTAGATTTAGTATATCTTATATCTACATTCAATGGAGCGATTACATGGTTGATAATATTATTAATAATAAGGAAAAGAAGAAGCGAAATTTCACCAATATTAGTGAACTTTCAAATGCCATTAGCAAGGGATTAAGCCTTCAGAACAGGAGGATGAGTTTTGAAGAATCTTTTTCAGCTGCAGAACATTTGATTAATTTTTTTGGTTATAGCGATAGGGTTATTGATAACATGCTTGAACCAGAAGACAGGGATGCGTTTTACACGATGGAAGATATAGGAGTCCTTCAAACGGAAAGGGAAGAAACTACGCTGTTTGATGGTAGGGAATGGAGAATTCACTACTGGATCCTTAATGTGGGTAAAATAATAGAGCTCGCAAACATGAAAATAGATTTGAATAATATGGATAATGGTGAACAATTTTCTGTTTACGAGGAAATACCTGACGAATACTGGACTGTAAATTAATAGTGGTTTTTAATGCATATAGCAGTTTTAGACGAGTCTAAATGCCATTCTAAAAAATGCAATCATGAGTGCCAGTCATATTGTCCTCCTGTCAGGTCTGGAATAGGTACAATTACATTTCCTGAGGAAACTGTTTATCCGCTCATAACTGAAGATCTGTGTATCGGCTGCGGCATCTGTGTTAATAGATGTCCATTTGGAGCAATAAAGATAATTACAGTCCCGGATGAACTGAACAAGGATATAGTGCATCAGTATGGAGAGAATTCATTCAGAATTTATTCAATTCCAGTTCCCTCAAAAGGGATCACTGCAATTCTTGGACCAAATGGAATGGGAAAGACCACCACCATGAATATACTTAGTGGGGTGATTATACCAAATTTTGGTGATTATAATAATGGCGGAACACAGGAAAAAGTACTCAAGAAGTACTCAAACAGTATTCTTGGTGATTATTTCCAGAACGTATATGATAAAACAAAGAAAGTGGTCCTGAAAAGTCAGTTTGTCGATCAGATTCCAAAGGTGGTAAAGGGAACCATAGGAAGCATTCTGAAAAAAGCTGATGAATTTGGAATGGCTGATGATATCATAGCCGAGCTTTCTCTTGAAAATTCTGTAAATAAAGATGTGGCGAGTGCCTCTGGAGGGGAATTGCAGAAGCTTGCAGTTGGAATGGCACTGATAAAAGATGGAGATATACTTCTCGTTGACGAGGTTTCATCGTATCTTGATATTTCTGAAAGAATACGGGTGGCCTCAATACTGACAAGACTTGCTGAAAAGGGGAAAACAATTTTTGTTGTTGAACACGATCTTGCTATTCTTGACTGGATAAGTGATCAGATACATCTCGTTTATGGTTCACCGGGCGCGTATGGGGTCATAGTACAGCAGAAATCACCGAACAAGGCAATTAACCAGTTTCTCGATGGTTACATGAAGGAGGAAAACGTCAGAATAAGAAAGGAAAAAATCGTTTTTGAGACAAGGGCATCAAACAGAAAAATCGTTTCACCAGAACTTGTGCACTGGAGTGAGATAGACGCTGACCTTGGTAATTTCAAGCTGAAAGTTATGCCGGGAAAAATGGAAATTGGAACTGTAACTGGGATTCTTGGGAGAAATGCTCTC
>JAKAYJ010000016.1 GCA_021816385.1 Thermoplasmata archaeon | reverse complement strand
ATGCTTTATTTCATAGTGATGCAGCTTGAGCCTAGTTCGAACTACCTTCCATTCTCCCTTGGTTTCAATAACTTCATGCAGAAAGTGATATCCATATCCTCACCCATAGTTTTCATATTTATTGCTATCAGGGTAGATTACTCCATGGCATGGCTAATACTCGGAGTTTCTGGACTGTTTCTGGCATTTCTCTACCCTGGGTTGTATTCAAATATATGGGAAGGCGATGCAGGAAATTCTAGTAATAGATTTCTGACGAAACCATGAAACTGTTTGTGTATAATCATCCACCGTTCTTAAAAATTGCATAGAAGAAATTCCTCTATTCGTGATTCTTTTGTCTTATCAATAAAAAACCTTGTTGGTCAATATTTCTAGTCATATAGATTAATATCAACCTGATTTGCAAATAGAGTTATTATTCCCCTATAACTTAAACATGTGCTGGGAGATTGTTGTCTTCTAAGCCTCCTTGCTGCATTTGAGGTATTTTCAATACCAGCTGCCAATGGGTTAATAAATATTTTTGGATTTACGAGATTAATTGCCGGAGTTACCTGGATAGGAGTTGCCCTATTCAGTGGAGGAGTGGCACTATACCTTCATGAGGAAGAGTAAGCAAAATTTATATTTATGAGCGCATACTATATCCATGGATCACTCTTATGCAGGAACTCAAAAGAGTAAGTCAACTCTTATCCTTTCATATATAATGATGCTAAGCGGTGCACTCTTATTGGCATATGCTTTTGGTGCATTCAGATTTATCTAAAATTTACAATGTAACGACATTCCATTTCTATCACTACAGTAACAATTTCGAAACCAACATTCTAGCTTAAAATATCCCAACATAAGGGATTCTATATCAATTACACAGTTTTCAGTCAATTCATTTTTATTCATATCAAATTTTAAAACGATTTAAGGCATATCTCAGAGTCTCTTAATAGTATTCATCACCGAAGTTTGAGGGAATTTGACAGTTTATAGTCTTTAGGAAAGTTTTGTGAATTTTGGTTAATGGACCTCTCCTGGTAACTGAATTCAAATCTCAATCAGATTGAGACATGTCAATATGTCCATTTTGTCATGTCATGATCTTGTTTTGAATGATTTATTTATATACTCTTAAGACCCAGTGAAAGAGTTCTCTTAACTTACCAATCACAAACCTATTTAAAGAGTTGAATAATGTCATGTTATGGGTTCTGTGGTTCCGATTCCCAAAAACATGATGATCCAGTCAAGTGGAAGATCTCCAGGATCTTTGTATTAATGGCATCGAGTTTTATCCTTATGATCACTTTCCCAGTGTCAGCGATAAGGACCACCCTGTAAATTTGTTACTGTAGTAACAGGTTTCAAAAAAATATCACTATTCATTGATTTTTCTTTCTCCTGACAGGCCTTCCCATTTTCCGTAGTATGCTGCAATGCTCCTTAATGGAAGATATTTGAACAGCTTAACGTCATTGGGCAGCTTGTTATCCTGGATGAAGTTGTAGATACTATAAGGGCAGTCAGGATTCTTTCCCTGCATTGCCATATAGAAATCACAAAGCTTCATGAATTTCTCCATCCTTGCAGTCAATGGTTTTGGCATGAACTGGTCCAATGTTATCTGAACCTGCCTTGAGGGATGCCTTGAGATCAAGATGCACCACCCTTCATGCCATAGTCATCATCGGGATCTTCATCCGGATCGATAGGCAGCTCACCAGGATCATCAGGCAGTATGGGTATGTCTATTCCAGGTTCAATATCCCATGGCCGATCAGGATGCCGTTTTTCAGGTATTATTGGAGCTGATCGAATCGTTGTCATTGTGGACCATCTCCCTTATGGCCATTGGTTCTATTCTTCTTCAGCCTTTCAATGATTTCCTGCCTCTTTTCCTCACTCATTGAGTTCCACTTTTCCCTTGCTGCTGTCATCCTGGTAAATTCTCCCTGGAAGTATCCCCGGTATGGCAGCTCCTTCCTGAGATCTTCCGGCATCTTCTCCCAGTATCTATGCCTTGTAGACTTTGCCATGCCGCATTGAGGATCTCCATCAACATAGGATCTCATCTCGATCAGGATATCTAAAGGACACTTTGGAGCATCGCATGAGTCATACCTTGAACAGTATGACATGGTTTTGATTGAAAGAACTTCTTTGGATTGTGTCAGTTCGCTTGATTTTTGTCTTTCTGTAGGTATTGTCAGGATTGCTTGATACCCCCCTGACTGTTTATATTGCCCTGACTTACCATGGGATGGGAGACCCTGCATTTTAGATTTATTTGAGGATTTCATTTACAACCACCGTTATTATTGCTGATTTGCTTATTATGAGCCTCTTCCTGTTAGGCAACTCTATTTCCAGGGTATACTGGCCTAGGGATCTCAGAAAGCCTGATTCAGTCCTGTTGTTGACCATGGATATTGTGATTGATTTTCCTATCAGGGATGTATTGAGTGGTTCAGGATTGGTATAGTTTCTTGGTCCGGTCCAGATCGTTTTGACTGGTGCTTTCCCCCTGTAATCACTCAAATTCATTACCCCCTTCATTGAAGATCTTATTGCCGATATATACCAGGACTCTAGCCAGGTAGTATGTGATCCTGTTGTCCAGGATTCTTCTTATTGTTTCAGCTGCATTATCGCTTATTTTCATCTTAATTTGCCCCCTTTTTCTGGCTTTCTTCATTCCGTAGAAATTCCAGGGCAAGAGTAGACTTGTTGATTCGGACTCTGTTCAGGGAAAATTTCCTGATCTCAAATTCATAAAGGACTAACCTGAATAAAGCACCTGAGAATAAGGCCTTATTCAGAGTTTCATCCTTGTATTTGACAGTCATGTCCTCATCCGTTCTATTCTTGAGTTCCATCTCACAATTGAAGAGCTCACCCAAGTCTTGGACTGCTTTCTTCAAGCATTCCATGTTTCCTTCTTTCACTTCTATACTTTCCATTTTTTCACTTCTCCTTGAGGCTTGAGGCTGCCCCTGAGCCATCCTGTAAAAAATTAAGGACTGTAAGATCTGAGGCCAGCTCAGATATGGATATCACTTTCTCAAGTGGTATTTTATGAGTTCTACCCGACTTCAACCCGTCCATGATTATCCTGTTGAAAACTACCATGCGAAGCTCACCGGTTAGCCTGTAAGGTGCATTCTTAGGGCCGATGAAATTAACACTCACCATCGATCCCTTAAGGTTGTCAAGATCACCTGGTGATATCATGGCTGATCACCTTCCTTGTGATCCGGATTATCCACTATGACGGCTTTGTGTTGCTGTACAAGAGTCCATGCCAGTTCCTCAGGAACATGAGCCATGTCTCCCTTGTGAAGATAATAATCCTTGTTGATCCAGGATACACCATTAGAAAGATCTTCAAGAACAGTTACCAGGACATAATTTATTTGTTCCAACTTCTTTCCTGTAACACTGATTGTGCCATTGTGAAGTGTTATAAGGCCATCAGCTGCCATTGAAGGTAATACCCTTTCATTGAGATCTTCCAGGGAAACTATCAGGTCCTTGCTTTTCGTTGGCCAGTTCTCAAGAATGGTTGAAGGCTTGATCTTTATCTCAGGTTTTCCCTGAGAGATCTTACTAGCGATCTCAAGGATAGTTTTCTGAATCCGTTGAGTTTGATTCAGTCGCATTATTTGTTCTTGTTTTGAAGTCGTGCAGGGGGGTAGATCATTTTGAGAGGTAGAATTTACGGCTTTCTCTGATGTTACGGAATCCTGCACGACTTGTTGGGGCAAACTACATACATGATCAGTGTTGTTTTTGTCAGTATTATTTTCCATCTCGCATGGCAAGAATTGCCCAAATAAGTCGTGCAGCTCATTCAACATCAGCGGAGCACGGGAAATATAGGTTTCCCAAGTCATTTCAGGTGCTGCACGACTTGATCTTTGTTCATCATTTTCTTCTTCCTCTGGCATGGTTGCGAATGTTACTTTTTTTCTTTTGCCTTTAAATCTTCCTTCATCTATTGTCCGTTGAGCAATCACAAATTCATGATTTCTAAGCCAAACAGAAAACGTTTGTTGCTTCACTGGTTCGATCTGTTTCCGCTTGGCCCATGCAGCATAATCCTCATAGAGATCATCCACGATCTGCATATTTTCGTTATTTTCGCTGCTTGGCTCCGGAACAATAGATTCTGCCCATACTCGAACCGAATCAGCATGGAATTCCCATAACTTTTCAAGTTCATCGTTCGATTTTTGACTTGTAAACCTCCAATTGTTCGCCACAAGATATGCTAACCCAATGAGTCCATTCAGGAAAAAACCATCAATCATCTTCAACATTCTAGGTTTAAGGCTCTCATCAGCTGTGGAAGCTGAATTTAGGACAATTAAGAGCATTCTTCTCCATGCTCCCCCTGCCTGTGTGATTCTAAAGAGAGGAGGAGCACTGCCCCAGAATGCCTTGAAGATCGGTCTCTCGACTGTTGGATCATGAAACTTTTTCTCCATCTCGGCGGGTTCGCCACCGAAGAGATCGTTGACTAGGGCAAAGTCGTGAATACGAGTGTGCGCCAGATCACCCCATACCAATCCTAATTTGTTCTGTAAATTCTGTTTGCTGAAGTGCTCTCTTGAATCAGCCAATTTATGTGGGCCAGCTCTAGCAAAGAGTGATTGTGAACCTACGGTCAACATCAATTCAACCGCTGCTAGATGTGTCCCTTTCCCGCTGCCTGGGTCACCGATTAGAGTAAGTATTGAACGCTCCGTTGGCAAAGGATAGGTAGTAATCAAAAGGTACCCAAGCATCTCGTAAAAGGTACGAGCGCCGTTTACACCCATAGCGCCAACCGTAAATTCCCACCACTCACGTGACTGCATCTCAATTTCAGGGTTTTTTATGTTCACATTCATAGCATAAGTTAGAAGGTGACCAGGATTGAATTCCTCGAGCCTCACGTTTAATTTATGGCCATCCCATGACCCCTGAATAGTACTGTCATTCAGGGTCATTCTAAACAAACCACCCTCTGGCGGTTGATTTAGTTTATCCCACGGAATGACGTTTCTAGCTTTCAACCTCGCAGATACCTCTTCAACCGTGGAAGTTCGTATCTCCAAGTCTCCAGGGAGTCTCAAGCATTCCTCTAGTTCAGTGATACCTAGATTTTCCTCACTCTCTTTACGATTACTTTTTTCCTTTATTTTTTTAATTTCATCCAGTATTCGCCGATCATGCAACGCGTGTATTTGTTTAGACCTCTCAAGCATTAGTCTTCTGAGTTTCTCTAGCTCCTTAGCAACCCTCACATCACCATCGAGTCGGTAAAACTTAGAGAACGAAAAGAGAGGGATTCGATCAATCTTCGCTCCTGGAGACTCAATGGATATAAACTCCAAATACTTACTCAGATTATCCGCTATTCTGGAAGTTTTTTGACGGTCTAGGTAATCTGAATAATGTTTGATCCCTTGTGCTGTTCTGATCACCTTTTCTATTGGTACTTCCCTATCCGCGGATGATTGCGTTGTCCCTTCAGATACCTGCCTATATTCTAAAAAATCAAAAGTTCCAGATTGTATTGCTCTTAAATCTCTTTTAATTTCTTCGATCTCCGAGATCCTCTTCTTGATTATTGCGCGTGTCTCTTCATTTTTAGATTCATCGAGTTTTGCATTACAATATTTTTCATCATGTTCTATTCCTATCTCAAAATTTGAGCTGTGATCCTCATCTAAAGGACGAATTCCTCTTCTAAATAGCTCGAATTGCCTTTTTAACTGCTCATGCATACTTGGACTGTTAAAATCCTTGTTAATGAATGCAATGTCATTATTTGTGAATTCGTCCCCTTCTGCAGGTTTTCTCTTCATTGTTTCATTCAACATTTTTGTTTACCTCCCTTGTCCTGTCTTAGCTAATTGTTTTTCAGTCCTCTCCAGCTCCTTAAAAAATGCTGAACCGTGGTATTTTGTACACTTCACAGAGGATAAACTTAAACTTATTTTGGATACCTTTTTATCTTTAGATGTATTAATAAAATTACAGTCAGGCAGCAAAACTTGGCCGTCTTTTGAAGGGGTTTCCCCAAACCCCATCACGTCTATCATATCATAGATCCCTCATTTGCCTTTTTGGGACCTTATTGGCCAGTTTGACTTTTGCGTAGTCACTTAATAGGTCTTCTCCGGAAAGCCTTCTCCATGCCTCAAATAACCTTCTAGGGTCCCCGAACTGGTATCCACTCTCATCACTGTTTTCTAACATGTTCTTTGTCCTCCTTGTCCCCTTCTAAAAGTCTGCTCGTTTCATGATTAGCAGCGTATTCAATGAGTGCGATTCTAAAGAGCTGAGAAACACTAGAACCAATTCGACTGGAACACCGAACAGCGAGTGCTTTTTCGTTTTCATTAAGGGAAATTGCCGTAACTCTTCTCTTATCCATATTTCATCTAATGCAGGAGATGTTTATTAAGATTGCTATAATCTCTGTATAAATCTTATGAATAATATTATAAGTTTCAGCATACAAATCTGAGCAAACAGTTATATGATCAAGATTATTACTCAGTTCATGGCTAGAAGAAGAAGAATGCGGATTGTTACTGGAACCTCAATTCATATCGATGACTGGCTTTATATCGGATCAACTGAGTTAATGAACACCATCACAAATCTCTCGGGTCAGACAGATTATCAAAACCCGCTGTTGACGCTGAGTGATACTATTCTTACTCTCGTATCTTATTCGATACAGTTTGAAGATCTCCCATCAAAGGGTGAAAAGACGCTCCTGGGATTATTAGACGCTGCGAACAGAAAAACACCTGCAATTACAGTCTCCATAAACTACAGTGACAGATTCAAATACGTGATTGATTCTCTCATGACAAAGTACAAAGTTATAGGGACTAAGATATCATTTGGAGAAGCAGTGAGGGTTGCCCTTTATTCCGCTATCAGTAGATACAACAAAGAACCAGAGAAAATACTCTTACCACTAATGCTACTCGTCTCGCTTTCTAACCCTGTGCTTACTAACAAAGAAGATTATGAAAGAATAGAAGACATCACTACCTTCACTGTTCCATCTTTTGAACCCTCAATGAAGGAGGGTTTGAAGGAATACTATAAAAGAATACCGAATTATTTCGTAGATTCTGTTCTTGACAAAGGCAGAAGTGGTCAAATCTCCATTGGCTACCTTGCTCTAGAAATGGCAAAGATTGAGCTGTCAAGCCCTTCGGCTTACAAAGAGACGAAAGAGGAGAGGCTGTCTGATTCTGTCAATTCATCGGGTTCGGAAGTGGCGGCTATGGGATACGTTCTTTGTGCCGTTTGGTCTAAATACACGAATGATACTTTGTTGAGAGAGACATTTCGGTCTGCCGAGAATTTGGATCAGCTGTCATCGGTCCATTCCACCGTCCAGGAATCTTTCTCGGCATACTCCCTTATTCTCATGATGCTTATTTATCACAGTTCACTCATTCGTGAGATTAAGACAACCATAGCAGAGAAGGTCCGTCCATTCTACCTCAATGTATTAGACAAGTTTTTCTCGGATTAAGATTATAGATATTTCTATTGAAATATTAATATATTTCAAAATTCCGATCCTAAGTATATAAAAGAAGAGCAAAAATAGGTCTATTGTGAACCACTGTTATGGACATTTATATGTATGCAGGTGCCGGGATTTGGACCCGGGTTGAAAGCTTGGAAGGCTCTCGTGCTAGACCAGACTACACTACACCTGCTCACAGGGAGATTTATTCTTCTTATTTATTTCTATTTATAAGTTTCCGGTTTTCCTCGAATCACTGAGCGAACGTTACCTGCTGGGTTACATTGTAATACTTAGATCCAGAATGAAGTTCTGTAACGAGCTTGACAGATGCAAGATAACCCAGATCCTTTAGGTTCAGGTATATTGCCTTGTCCTTGTAATGCTGACTTATTATTGTTGTAGGTGACGCGGCCCCACCAACCAGGGCAGAAGTCTTTATGTAAGATACGTTGGCATTGAATGATATCACATCTCTCAGTGAATAATTAACTGGCCCAGAAGTTAGTACATATTCCCCGTTTGTCTGATTCACTGCTACCCAGACACCATTATGACTTATTTGAAGAGACAGGTCTGGTGAAGTGTTGACGCTGATTGGCGGATTAAGCGCAATGGACCAGAACAGGATTGATGCCAGCAGGAATACCATGAGCATGTAGAATTTATGGCTTCCTTTCACTGGTAGTTTGATCCTCAGAATTCCGAGTATTTTGAAAAGACCTATGAAAAGCACAATGAATAACAATATTGAAAGATCGCCCAAGCCCCTTATTTGAAGATATCCCTCAAGAAGACCAGAACCGATGGCCAGCAGGAAGACAAATATTGTACTCTTTGCCCTATCCTTTTCGTATCTGAGAAATTGTTCCTCGCTGAATTCTGGTTCTTCAAACAATGGTTCATTTTTAGGCTTAGGCATTTTTTCTGAGATGTTTATATCATTAATGAATTTAACGCGTAAAAAGGATCCTTTGCCCTTACCACTCCAGATGAGACCAGAATGCCTGATGCACCAAGTTCCCTTGAGATTTCTACATCTTTTTTATTCTTTATACCCGCTCCCACGAGAAGCTGGGCGCCATACCTCTGGCAGATGGCAACAGCCTGCTCTATAATATGAGGCTTTGAGATGGCCACGGATATATCGCCACCTATAAGCTCCGGGGGTTCATATGCTACAACTGATGCACCCATTTCGCATATTTCTCTTGTTTCTTCAAGGTCCTTTGAACATACGATCAGGTTAAAATCGAGTTCATTTGCCTTTGAAATTGTGCTCTTTATTGTGGATTTTGGTATTCTCCTCTCGGAATGATTGACAAGTGACCCTCTTATACCGAAGGAAATTAACTCTTCCATTAAAATGTGGCCGGTGTGAGCTCCAAAGGAAACCGAGTCTACATGCTGTGATATCAAATTTTCAAATTCTTTTCCAAGATGGATTCTGGTTACAGGTACTGCAATTTTTAATCCGTCCGTTGATCTTTTATTTATGAACTTTTTCAGGATGACCTCTGTATTGTTGCCCAGGCTTTCAGAATATGTCTTCAAATTCACAATTGTTTGAAACATGTTTTTCATTACCCCATGCACCCATGCATAAACATATTTTGTTTTCAACGTTGAATAGTGAAGCACTTATTACGATGGAATAAAAGAAACATACAACAATGAAAATCTTTAAACCAATGTAAAGATTTAGGATGGCTGGGTCTGTAGCTTAGCCAGGTAGAGCGATGGACTCTTAATCCATAGGCCGGGGGTTCGAACCCCCTCAGACCCGCTCTATATTTGGTTTTTTCAAATTTCATTATTTTACGGAATGTCTCAAGCCTTCAATTCTTATTATTCTTTCCATAACGAAGTATTATTTGTTTGGAGTAACCTAGCTCTGGCTTGAGAACTGCCATAGGATGTGAGTCGTGCTCAATCTTCATAATATCATAAAACTTGTGGTCATTTGAGAAAGCAGTTCCTAGGCATAAATAGACCCATTTACAAACGAAGATGGTTTTTTGATATTTTGAGGCACTGACTGCGACCTCGTATTTTTTCTTGATTATGCTGCCTTAAACCATTGTTTTGCATTTTTAATTTCAGCATCCTCAGAACCACAAATCTTATATGAACATGTAGGGTGACTATGGTTGTGAAAGCAAAAAGCCACTTGAAGACCATATCTATTCTGGTGGTAATTATATTCATCTTGGCTTTAACATCAGTGGTACTGTTTCATCCAGTAACAGTGAAAGGCCCTGATCTAGAAGAGGGAATCTGGACTGTTGATGAGAATGAAACGTATGCTTACTATGGTTTGATGTTTATATTTCATTCTTTAAATTACACCATATATCTGGAATGATAAAATCAAATTCAACCGGAACCAGATATTTCTCATGACCCCGGGACAGATGTTTGAGTGGTTGAACGAATCCAACAGGTCTGTATGGAAGAACAAGGATATTCGTGGAATGTTGAACGAAACAGATCCAATAGGAACAGCTACAGTGACAACAAATTTAACCCCAAACATCTTCCTGAATAGCGAGGGAGGTTCCGGGAATTTAGAGCTGTCGTGGAACCTCATTACAGAAAAGAATTACGTGCTTTTATTTATCAGCCAACGGGGAACTGATCAGATGCTGTCAATTAATTCCTACCTGAAATTAAGCTACACACACAGTATAATTTGAACCTTAAGTTCAGTCCGGAACAATCCAAAATTATATGATTTTTATTCAGAAAATCCTTATTAACTTATCAAGGTTATGAATATCATGAAAGCAATCCTTACAAAGAATGAAAATGGAGAAGAGCAGATCAGACTGGATCTTGCGTGGGAGTTATTTTTTCCTGGCAGCATGGGAAAACACCCACATTACAGCGACCTGCTTTATCCCTTTACAAACTGGCTATGGACAGTTCTTGGCAATAAGTCAGGATTCATGAGGGAAGACAGTGATGTTCCCATAACATTCAAGATCCCAGATATGGAAAGGTCTGCTCTTATGTTCATCGTGAGAATACTTTCAATGTGGTTTGATGAGGTAATCATCGACGATGGAAAGCAACAGGATAAAAATCAATGGACATTCCCAGTAACAAATGTTTATGATGAAAAACTTGACGAATCTGAGATGGCACAGCAGGTTAAAGGGGACGGATACAGCTTTAGAAACCTGATGCCTTTACTTGGACCAGGAAGAGTCTTTCCAACCGTTGAGCTTCTTGCACCTGGACAGGTTTCTGCAAGGTTGCATTCCCATTCCTCCATAGATGAGTACTATCTCATACTGGAAGGAAGTGCAACCCTGAGGATGAACGGAAAGACGAGAGTGGTAAAAAGCGGGGACTTTATCTCAAAGCCTGCCGGACCTGATCTGACAAGCCAGATAATAGCTGACCAGGGAAATCCGGTAAGAATCCTCGACATTGAAGTCCATATTAATGCAGATCCAAGAACAAAAGAGGTTGTTCATTATCCAGATCACGGTGAGATATTGTTGCACGGTCACGGATGGAGTTCAATAATTCCAGATAGTGCATTGATGAACACAGACGAATTTGAAAAAAATTATGAAAGAGGATATTTCAGAAAGAGGGATGGAACATGGGAATCCAAAGATATTCCAGGATATAAGAAAAGAAATGATTAAATGAATTGCTTCTTTTTCAGATTACTGAAAATCTTTTCCTTCAAAGAATTATATTTCAATATATTGAATCTCACTGTCTTCATCCGTGATTCTTGTTATTGATTTACTCATCCTTGTTTTAATTATATTCTCATAATCCTTATTCATTTCTATTCCAATTGAATTTCTTTTGTAAAATTCTGCAACAACAGAAGTTGTTCCAGATCCTAGAAATGGATCCAGCACAGTGTCCCCTTCAACAGTTGAGGAGAGGATAACTCTCTTGAGCAACTCAAAGGGTTTCTGTGTGGGATGATTTCCAGCCCACTTTTCACTCTTTGGTGTCACAGGGATCGACCACATATTCCTCATCTGCTTTCCTTCGTTGAGTTCTTTCATTGTTTCGTAATTGAATACCCACTTCTCCCTGGAGTGATTCTTCACCCCCCATATTAAATGTTCAGTGCTTTCTGTAAACATTCTTGTTGTTATGTTAGGTTGTGCATTGGGCTTGAACCATACAATACTGTTGTTAATTTTCACGTCCAGATGCTGCATGATGAAACCCAGTTGGTAGATATTGTGGAATGATCCGCATACCCAAAAGCTTCCTCCTGGCTTCAGGACACGCAGTGATTCGTTTATCCACTTCATGTTGAATTCAAAGAGCTGGTCCTTTGTAAATATGTCCCATGCTTCCTGCATGGTAACGTGGCTGCTGTATGCCCACCCAAGACCCTTTGATTTTGACATACCATATGGAGGGTCAGCAAAAATCATATTTACGGAATTTTCTTCCAGTTTCTTTAAAATTTCCAGACTGTCTCCAAAGTATATTTTATGATTCATCTTACCCTCTTATCCTATATTTCTGTCTCTACTGTTAATTTCATTTTACCCGGCTTTTCAAACAGAAATGAACTGGAATTGCTCAAGGATTTATAGCTTTCCTGTAAATGTATTTACCCATTCCTCTTTCTCATCTTCATCTACTGAACAGGGATTTATGTAATCAACATGAACTATTCAACAGGTACTGGGCGAAATCGTAATAACTTTTAACTGCAGGTTGCTCTGGGGAATCAAGACCTGTGTTTTATTGATAATAAATATTAATATTGCGGTTAAAATCCACTGCAAGACATACTTGCAACCAGAAGATTTTATGGAGAAAAACAGGAAGGCATGGGATGAGGTTGTGCCCATACATAGTAGCCACAGAACAGGAGAGGCCCAATTCTTCAAGAATGGCGGCATTACCTTGGACAAGATTGAACTTGGAATCCTGCCAGAACTCATTGGAAAAAAGTTGCACATCTATGCTGCAATAGTGGTCAGGATACCCTATCGCTTGCGAATCTTGGAGCAAAGTGTGTGGGATTTGATTTTTCAGAATCTGCAATCGAACAGGCAAAGCACTTATCAAATGAATCTGGAATAGAAGCAGAATTTGTCAAAGTTAATGTTCTTGATATCCCAAAACAATTTAATGGGAAATTCGACCTCGTCTATATAAGCAAAGGGGTTCTGGTATGGCTACCTGATGCCTGGAAATTGATGAGGTCTGCATCCAGGATATTGGTTGCAAGTGGAAAGCTATTCATCTATGACCAGCATCCATTCGTACACCTCTTTGACTCAGATGATCATGCAGATTTAAGGGTAAAGTTTGACTATTTTAGGCATAACCCATATGAATACAAGGGGTTGGATTATATAGGTGGAACAGTCTACGATGCTTCCCCAAATTACCAGTTTATGGTTAGGTTGAGCGATATTATTAACGGTATCTGTGAAAATGGAATGAAAATAGATCTCTTCAGGGAATTCAAACATTCCAAGTTTCAGAATTTTCTCGACATGATAAAATGTCAGGATGGTCTTTACAGGTTCCAGAATTATGATAATGTGGTGAGCATACCATTAATGATGGCAGTTGTGGCTACCCGGATCCAGGAATGAGGCCACAGCAATGTGAGTGGATCTAAAAACCTATATGAAGTTCCAAACATTTTCGGAATAGGGAATCAGATATTTCACTATTACCTCGTTTTTCGTCTCCTCTGCCACCTGGTATAAAATCTTATAGAACTCATAAAGAACGTCAGTTGGAAGAAAGACTGTAACTTCTATCTTTCCTGACAGCAACTTGCCAAAATAGGCTATCCTCATTATGTGCTGTTCATTTGCCCTGTTTCTTACCAGGAAGGGAAAAGGACTTCTCAATTCCATCTGGTAGAGATGGCTACTGGAATCAATGATTTCAAGGT
>JAKAYJ010000194.1 GCA_021816385.1 Thermoplasmata archaeon | reverse complement strand
TCTATGGCTATCTGAAAATAAACGATCTCAAGAGAAAGTAAGTAAATATATCAGAAATCATTGTGTCACAAACATATTTTGTTAATTGGCCTTCTCTTTTTTCTATCGTGATGCAATATTTACCCTGCTCTCCTCGAGAACTGTCCTCATATGATCAAAGGTCTCAGCATCCTCGAAGTACACGTAAGTTCCCTTCATTCCGCGGGTGAGTAAGATCCTGTATCTATTGAAGAGCATTTCCTTCCCTTTATCTGGATTTTTGAGGCACACATTTTTAAGTGAAGACCTTCCTCCTATGTTATCGGTAATCTTATTTGGCTGCACAACCCATTTATTCCTCCACACAAGGTTTTCTCCCCAAATTAAGCCAACAAAATCAGTTTCAAATCCCTGGGAACCGTAAATAGATGCGCAATACTTGAAAGGATCATTATGGATGCCCATCCAGTACTGTGGATACTCCGTCTTTGGATCCATCAGCCATTTGATTTCAGGATCCAGGACTCTCCTCTTTTCTTTTTTCCCATCACTGAATGTGTATGATGCAAGGAGCGCAATCCTGGAATTACCATCCTTATTTTTCTTCTTCAAATCATGGATCATGCCGCTTACTTCTTCAAATAGCCTCAGATCATAAGTCCCAGGGTTAGTAACAACATTACCTGAGAATATTTCGTCAATAAAATTACCATATCTTTCACCGTCTACCATCCTGTAAAACCCACTCAGAGTTATGATCTCGAAATCTACCCCAAGACTTTCAGCTTCTGATCTGAACGTCGCTTTCCTGCCAGCTTCATCATCTATGAGTATCTGGTTCTCATCAAAGAAGTATACAGAGGTTTTATCGTAGGAGAGTGTCCTCCTGATTACATCCAGTGTCATTCGTTGTGCCTCATCATATATGAGCAATCGCTGAAGACGGAGCCTGTCCGGTTCAAAGTTTTCCTCTCCAAGTCCACTGAAATGACCGTTGTAGCCCATGGAGTAGAAACATAGAAGTGAAGAATGTTTAGGGCCAAATACCCTTCTCAATGTGTTGATAAGACGGTTATTCCTGTATGCAAGAAGTGACTGGAAGCCCTCGCTCAAAGACAGGAAAAGAAGGTTGATTGCCATGAGTGTTTTACCTGACCCCATTCCTCCGCTGATGAAATATTTCTTTTTTTCACCTCTCCTGAGGCTGTTCATTATCCTGTCTATGATCAGTGCCTGCTCTTCAGAAAGGCCAAAACCTGCATTGAGGAACTTTCGGGATACATCTTCCATTATCATTTCCCTGTTTCCTGCAATAAAATCTATTAGTTCCCTGCCTGTCCTGAATGTTCCATTCTCAAGGGCATCAATCTCTTCGGTAGAAGAAACTTCTACAGGTAGAATTTTTAGCTCACTTTCAACCTCCCTGCCATTGTACACAATCTTGCATTCATTTCCATCATTCGTATTGTACATGTAAACAAAGCCGTCAAAGGATATCAGGCCAGATGAACTGTGAAAATTTCTCATCTTTGCAACATAGTTCTCCATCTGGTAACATGGGTTTACAACTTCCTGATTGTCACCCATGGAAACTATCTCATTTATCTTCCTGTAGGAATTCCATCCTTTGGATTCGATAATAAAGGCATGCCCTTTTCTGGCAATTAAGAAATCAACCCTTTCGAGTCCTATGGGGAAGCCATATTCCATGAATACCCATGTTCCGTTGTCTATGTACTGTTTCAATGCCTTAATACTTCCATGCCAGGCATTAATCTGCCTTATATCTGGCTGGTCTTTGTATTTAATCGCATAGTTTTTTGTTAATGTATGTGTTATATCATCAATATCAAGCTTATCCAGGTTGTTTGTATAGAAAAGGGAATTATTCACAAAGTTGTACAACATGATAACATAATATATTTTCTGGTAACTGTATGTCATAATAAGAACTTAAATGGTAATACAGTGAAATCAAGCTATAGCATTGACCATACTTCTTCTTTGACAGCACTGATTATTTCAATACGCGGATCATATGGTGATGCATTCTTCATGAATTTGCTGTAAACACCAATATATTCATCAATATTTTCACTGGGAACAATTGTTGTATTGAAGAGCCTTCCATTCTTCAGTTCAAGAAATGTTGCAAGTCTCGGTATCCTCAGCTCATTCAGCTTCAGCACCCGATCCATGAGGCTCCCTGATAGTTCGACACTCTCATAAATCAGGTCCCTGTCAGAAACTACTCCTATCTCAGGAATATCTATTTTCTGCAGGGCATATGAAATACATTTTATTGATGTGATTGACATGCTCCTGACATCCACTTCCGTAATTGTTTCAGGGTATTTCCTGGCAATTTCATATAATATCCCTTCGCCCTCAGGCATGAGTGTAGATGTCTGAACGATTGTAAGGGCCAGTGAATTATTCAGGAGAACCATTGCATCAATAAATGTTCTGGGATGTCTCACATTCTCAATTCTTATTTTACCTTCCCTGTCGACCCACTTAATGAGTGCTTTTGAAAGTGCGATGGAGTAATCATGATGGTACCTGAAAGTAAAGTATATCCTGTTTCCAAGAAGGTAAGTCTCACCCAAGGTAAAAGATCTGATTGAAAGAAGCTCCCTTATGATACCAACACCACTGTTCTTTGTCACATCAATCATGATGCTGTAATAATTATCGGTTTCCCTGAACGTTGAAATAAGTTTGATTGCAGAAAATAATCTAGAAGAAAGGCTTTCCTTGTCGATGTAAACCTGCAGGAACAGCCTCTTGCCATATTCATACAGGAAAACATTATACTTTGCTGTGTTCTCCTTCATCATGTCAAATATCTCACCGTCACCATGAACACTGATCAGGCACCTGCGATCAATCTTTCGGTCAATTATACTGAAATCCATCATGTCTCACCCCCTTTGAATTTGACAGATTTCCCAATTTATCTGTGAAATATGAACC
>JAKAYJ010000193.1 GCA_021816385.1 Thermoplasmata archaeon | reverse complement strand
CCGACTGATTTGTACAGCCTGTACTTTATCAATGAATCCGGCAAAATTCCAGTGTATAATTTCTCAGGTACTATTTCGTGGAGTTTTAGCATATACAGTCCCAACAACTCAGACTACAGGAATATCACCATTGGCTGCACCATTACAGTATATGGCCTCTATCATCTTGTAACAGATACCAATTATGTGCATCTCAATGAGACAACTGGAGGTGAGAGTTAATGCGATCAAGAGGATCAAGAGTTTTCGCATTCATTGCCACATTCGCTGTTCTCATGTCGGTTGTTGTACTGGCAGGAAATGCAAACGCCCAGCCTGCCAGCCAGGAAATGGTGAACCACTACTGGAAAGGCTATGACGGAAACAGCACATTCTACATGGTCAAAAACATTTCACCTAGTTCGACTCCATCATTACTAGATTTGTCAAAATATTTTGCTTCCCCTAATACTGTTAGCAAAAGCACCGAGATCACCCGTTCATTGAACGTGCCAGGATCGGTAAGTGAGACCCGGATAAGCGTGGCACTTGGAAACGAGGGCAATGAATCTCCATATGCAGAGACCTTATCAACCGCAGGCGGCGGCTATTATTATATATTTATTCCAATTGCTTTCTCCGAGGTGTATCACTTTTCTGATAATGCAACCGGTCTGGAGGGTAAAGAATTAGCCGAACCCCTGAGCAGTTCAACAGACTTGAATTTAAGTACGATCGTGCCGAATCTAAGCAAATTTGAAGGTATTAATACCAATTTAGATTTTAATTACTAGGGTGTCTTGAGTTTCATGAATAGTCAGACAAACGTCGAACATTATTAACAAAATGAGAATATTGGGATATGCTTAGAAGGCAAATCCCAAAATTATAAACTGGTAGATAATGTTCTATACTCGTATGACTGTTCATGAATTTTAGGGCATCTTAGATCTCATTAAAAAAAATTTATAAGAATAAAATGTTTACAATTTAAAAAATAGTTTCTAAGCAGAACTACTAGACTTCCCTCCTTTCCTTGTTCTAACCATAGATAATACAAGGGCGCCTACAAGTATCCAAGCAATCACCATGTAAGCAGGCAGATTCAAAGGGAAGGCAGGTATTGGATAAACCGTACTGAAAATAGCGAAGGCAATAAATCCAAGTGCTACAACAGGCAGCCCAATATGGGTTGTTATCCTTGTGATCCTCTCCCTGTGGGTGTAGAAGGGCAGGCTCAATGTGGCCAAGGCATGCTGAAGCATAAAGGCTATAGATGCTGCCCCCTCAATTACAAGTGCACCAGTAAATGGACCAAAAATAAGGCCGGAGGCCAGAGCTATTATGAAAGAAAGAACTGCCGTAGTGATGATTGCATTGGTAGGGGTTCCAAACTTTGGATGTGTCTTCTTGAGATATTTCGGAAGTATATTGCTGTCTCTTGAAAGATAGTAAAGCATTCTTGTAAGAGAGTTGTTAATTGCTATTCCAAAGTCGAAGAAACTGTTAATCACCACTGCAACAAAGATCCAGCCACCATAGGGGCCAAGGTACTGGAAGTATTCTATAACACCTGGGTCTGGAGAGTTTCCAAAGCTCGCTATTCTGTTCAAGCCCCATCCTACTGTCAATGCATAGGCATTAAGGGCAAGAGGAATTACAACCAGGATCCAGCCATAGACTATTGCCTTCTTTATAACAGTCTTCGGTTTCTTTGTCTCTTCACCAAGGGCAACAACAGATCCAGTGCCACCATAGGAATATAATCCAAAGAGCAATCCGAGTCCTATTATAGAGAAGTCATTGTGAACAGGTGATGCCGTAAAAACTGAGAAGGTATTGGCTGAGCCTAACTTTAATATTATGATAAGTGCAGCAATAGTGAGTACTGCAGTTTCTATGAAACCAGTGTAGGCAGCATAGTTAAGTGAAATTTTGACTCCACGATATACGAATACTGTTGTGAATAAGAGTGGAATCAGCAATATTGGGATCCAGATATATGTGATAGATGTTATCTCCGGTGCAAGGAGATATACAAATGCAGCAAAAGAAAGAAGGGCAAATCCAGTATAGGTGAGAAATTCATTGAAGAAAAACAGCCATCCGGTCATGTCTCCTGTTCCTTTTCCAAGGCCAGCTCGAGCGAAAGCCGAATAGCCCCCGGAACTTGAGATATACTTTGAATACTGGTAATTGGTATTCAACCATACCAGGACTATAAGAGGAGAGAGAATAAAGATAAGTGGAGTCGAACCAGCAGCGACAAGGGCCGTTCCTGTTATAAGTATAGCAACCTCTGCTGCAGGGGCTACATGGCTGAAACTCTGGAATATTCCATGCCATAATCCAAGCTCCTTTTCCTTAAGAATATTGCCAACATCGCTTTCTGACATAGTAAATACAAATAATTTGCATACTTTAAGATTTCTATATTAAACAATTTGCAAGAATGAGTATTAAAATGTCATCTGGATGTCCTAATGATCATCAAAGTACCTAAATAATGTCATTCATATTCCAAATGTCCTGCTTTAATGGCATGATTTACCATTTCTGAATTTCATTAAAATTTCAATTAAAATTTATTTTCAATCTTCCAGAGAACTTATTTTTCAATAATGTGGCTTCAGAAAAATTTCAAAAAGCAAGGCGAAATGACTCTCCATGCTATTTGGAATACTGCCTATAGTTCTAACGCCATTCACTGATTCTGGCGATCTTGATATGGATTCCCTCAGGAACCTTTTAAAATTCTATCATAGAAATGGTGTGGATGGGGTTACGTGTCTGGGTGAAGTTTCTGAGACCCAGTTCCTGACAGATGATGAACAGATGCAGATCGTTCAGTGTGCCTTAGAAACATCAAATGCAAAACCTGTGGTTTCAGGAATCTGGGGTAAGGATCTCAGTCAGGCAATGAGGAAGGCAGAGGAAATGGAAAATATGGGTGTTAATGGTCTTCTTATACCTCCTCCTGAAGGCTCTGTCAACAACAAT
>JAKAYJ010000015.1 GCA_021816385.1 Thermoplasmata archaeon | reverse complement strand
CGATCTCTATGACAGGGAGAAGGATGATGAAAAGGGAATTCTCAGGGACATGGACCTGATGTATCCGGAGGGATTCAATGAGGCTATTTCAGGTGGAGAAAGGGAATATGAGATCGAGAGGATAAAGGAAAGAATACTGGCCAAGGGACAGACCTTTGAGCAATTCAAGTGGTTCCTTGATTATGCTGAGGAGGGTCTGCAGCTTTCATCAGGGTTCGGGATAGGAATTGAGAGACTGGTAAGGTATATATGTGGATTCAAGCGTATTGAGGATGTGCATCCATTTCCAAAAACACCGGGTAAATTTTCTATCTGAATCCAATCCGCCACAGGTTCAATTTTTCTTAATTTTTAAAAATTAGGACTCAGGACTGGAGGGAGTAGGTTATTGCCCTTCCTGATTTCATTGCCTTTTCCAGGTTGATTCCAGCCTCACTATCAACCTTTATTCGTATTATTCCCTTGCTGGAAGTTCTTCCCTGTATTGCCATTACCTCGTCAATATATATGTTCACAAGGCTGTTTTTCTCGTTGCAGTGCAGATAGATTATCCTGTTCTTCACCTCCACAGCAACGCTTCTCCTTTTCCTGTCTTCCTCGGAAACTACATCGATGGATACTCCAAGACTCTTTTCAAGCTCACTTATATTTGATCCTTTTCTTCCAAGCAATTTTGGGCGCAGGGACTCCGGGATCGTGACCCTGTACTTCCTTCTTCCTTTTGGTGACACTTCAACCTGGTCGTATCCAAGATATTCTGAAATCGTTGACCTGACCATTTCTGTTTTTGCCTCATCTACCTGTGGTGTGCCTTCACTTTCATCTATGGGAACTACAACTATCTGCTCCCCGAAAGAATAAATCTCATAGAGTTCCTGCCTGGTTAAGGCATCCTTTACCTGGATCACGGGCCTGGAGAGATCTTCCTGAACCATTCCGAAAGGTACCTTAACAGTGTGTGAAATGGACAGGTATTTTGAAATCCTTCCATCCCTTACAAACAGGATCGTATCTATAACCTGTGGTATAAGTCCAAGTTCTATACGGCCGATAAACCTGTGCAATGCATCCACTGGCTTTGTTGCATGAACTACACCGATCATTCCAACTCCAGCCATTCGAAGATCTGAGAATACCTTGAAATCTGAAGTGACCCTCATCTCATCGAAAACGGTATAATCGTTCCTCACGAGAAGCAATATATTTCCTGTCTGTTCCATAGATCCTTCAAGAGATGTATACTGTGTGATCTCCTTGTTCACCTGAAGGTCCCTTGGTTTTTCCATGGTTTTAACTATCATCCCCTGATCGTTTAGATGATCAGCCAGTGCCTGGACAAATGTACTTTTACCTGCTCCAGGGCTACCTGCAACAAGAATGCCTGCCGACCCAGAGGTAATGTGATTCATGATTTCGTCTGGAAGTTCGTAATACGCTAGTTCTTTCTTGATTACCGGCCTTACTGCTGTTATTTCTGCAGTGCTGGAAAATGGTGGCCTTGCAATCACGATTCTGTAAACATTCAGTTGAAGTACCGTGGCTCCAGCCATATCCATTTCAACAAAGGAATCCTTCTCATTTCCGGCTCTCTTGATCAGGTTGTTTATAAGCGCATCCACCTCTGAACTTTTTAGGAAATGCCCGGTACGCACTGTTTCAACCTTTCCCGGGACCCCTTTCTTTACTTTCACATATGTATCCGCCTTTATGTGAACTGAGATGGTATCACTGTCAAAAAACTCTTCCAGTTTCACGGATATCTTGTCATCAGGTTCCAGATACTGGCACTGGATGCCCTTGAGAACCGCTATGTTCTTCTGAACAATATCACCGGTAACAAGAATTCCATTGAGATCCATTGCCTCTGATCGAATTATCTCATCTATTTCTCCGTTGTGCCCATTTACTTTCTGCCACTGAGTGGGACGCTTGCCGAAAAATTCAATAATTATCCCCTTCTTTTCACATATTTCCTTGACCTTCTTCAATTCATCAAGTGCAGCAAATCCTATGGACCTGCTCTGATTCGCCTGGTGCTCAACTTCTGCAATAAGCGCTTCACTTATAATGATCCTGGAATCACTCTTTATCTTTGCAATGTATTTTGTAAATCTTCCATCTACTATGACAGATGTGTCTGGGATATAATCCACATATGGTTAATCCTTAAGATTATTTATTGGTTATGATATCGGATTTCATGGGGTCAGAAAATTTATCTCTTCACCTAATCACTATGCTGAAGGAACAGGAAGAATTAATAGATGACTCTGCTTTCGCTCTTTCCGGTGGAATTGACAGCTCCCTTTTGTATTCAGTTCTTGGGAAGGGCAGGCATGCTTACTGTGCTGGCACAGAAGGGTCCCTAGATTTTATCTACGCAGAGGAATTATGCAGGATATCAGGGACAACCCTTTCAAGAATAAATGTTGAAGAGGATGATGTTCTGGAGTTCACAAATATCGTGAAAAGCATTGATCCTGGGATATCATTTCTGGACCTTGGATTTGAGACTGTTCTGGCAATTGTTCTGTCAAGAATAAATGAAGATGCACTCGTTACAGGTCAGGGTGCAGATGAAATCTTTTACGGATACAGGAAATTTTCGGATGGCAGGGAGGAAGATAATAAAAGGAGTCTTGACAAACTATTCAGATTAACACTTCCAAGAGAGAGCAAGATTGCGGAATATTTTGGGAAGAAACTCATCACCCCTTACCTGGAAAATGGCATTCCTGAATATTTCAGCAAGATGGATCGTGGGGTTCACCTTGATGAGGTAAATAATAAATTAATACTGAGGGAAGCGGGCAGGATTTCTGGACTCCCGGATTCCATATACCTCAGAGGAAAGAAAGCGGCACAGTATGGAACAGGCATCAAGAAGGTTCAGGAAAGACTCGGATTGAAATAAGGGTGAATGAAGCTGTATAAGTTGAGTGGAAGGAATAGCATTATTCTGCTTCTAGGTCTCAGGGCACTGTACTCGATGAACTGGTACAATGTATCCCCGATGCTATTCAATATAACCACAACCTATGGTGTCAGTTCCTCACTTTCTGGCCTTATTCTTTCTGCATTTCTCATAGGTACAGGTCTCTTCCAGATTCCATCAGGACTTGTAGCCTCAAAAATAGGCTCAAAAAACACAGCCCTGACAGGAATGGCAATCATGTCCATAGCTGCCACAACGTCCCTTGTTTCTCCTGATTTCACAATTTTCCTGGTAACAAGATTCGTTGTAGGCCTGGGATCTGCATTCTTCTTTTCATCCGGTATAGCCGTTCTCAATGATATCGATGAAAGAAATGTAAGCAGGAATATTGCAGCATTCAACACGGCGTTTTCCATTGGAGGAGGTTTCGGCGTGGTCGGATTTGCATACTTCCTACAGTTTACCTCCTGGCAGAACCTCCTTGCAGCTGGAGGTATTATAACACTTGTTCTCACCATAGTCTCATTCGTACTTATCCCGGATATGAGTGCAAAGAGCGATAAAAAGAAGGAATTCGGGAGGAACGTATATCGGAGGCTCACATCGAGGCCATTACTGCTTCTTTCAATGTCCCTTGCGGGCTACTGGGGATTGAATTTTACATTTGAAGAATACCTGCAGCCCTTCGCAGAGAAACTTGGTTTCAGTGGACCAGTCTCAGGATTCATAGGATCATTGTCCCTATTTGCAGGTATTCTTGGAATGCTGCTCTTCGCCTATTTTTCAAGCAAGAAGGCATCTGTTGTACTCCCTTCACTTGTCATATTTATCTCAGCAATACTGGCCCTTCAATTCTTCGGGCTGTCATACTACCTGTTCCTTACGGCAATACTTGGTGGAAGCATAAGCGTAATAATATTTTCACTTGAATATTCCTATGTCGTGAAGTTAGAAACGGAAAGGCAGTTTGTGGCCCTTGGAATATCAATTATGAATGCACTTCAAATTGCAACCGGGTCTGCCATTACATTCCTGTTCGGCTACCTGTTCTCGGTGAACGCAGATCTTTCCTGGATAATTCTTGGAATAATCGCCCTGGTCTTCCTTCCAATGGGATTTTCTGTCATGAAGCAGAGAGGTTAATTATTGTGCTCCCTCATGTTAACTTTCTTCCACAGTGGTATGAATGACAGGAAGAAAATTGTACCTATTATGGTGAAAGGATACCATATCAGGCCAAGATCAGCTGAGAATATGGTGAGGAAGAATGTCCCCAGCACAGGTGCAATTGGTGTAACCATTCCTGAAAGTACCTGAAATGATGTGAAATACTGCCCCCTTTTATTAACAGGTGCAATCCTGCTTATGACTGTATTGATTGATGGTGAAACAATATTTTCACCCATAGTTATCAGAATTGTGTCCAGTACCAGGAAGGTGAATCCCCTGAAGAAAGGCAGTAAGGAGAATGAAAAGAGATACACAATATAGCCAAGATTGATCCTGGTGATATCTTCCATCTTCTTCAGCAGCCTGTTTATGGGAAGCTGGCCTAAAGTCACAACAACCCCGTTAACAGAATAGAGCAAGCCTATGTCAAAATCCGTCATGCTGTCAAATCCCTTCCAGAAGAATGTGAGTGTTGTTCCCCATTGACCTAAAATCAGGTAAAATAATGAAATCAGAATGGCAACTATGAAGAATGGCCTGTCCTTGAAAGCCTTGAAGATATCCGGTTTCATGTTCACTGAGTCTTCCTTTTCATTCTCCCTTTTTATCTGCTGCTTTTTCAGGAATTTTGCATAGATAAACAGTTCCGAGAATGAGAAAACGGTCGTTAGGAGGAATATATAGCCATAGCCTATTCCTGCGATGAAACCTCCAATGGCTGGACCCAGTGAAAACCCAAGATTCTGAAGTATTCTGACAATACTGAACGCTGAGTTTCTCTCTGATACTGTTGAATTGTCTGAAACAATTACATTATCTGCGGCGCCAATTATGTTCATAAGCGGCTCGCTCAGGATGAGTACGAGATAGATCAGATAGAGGTTGCTGTTTTCAAAGATCAGCAATGTCAGGGAAAGAAGGAGGAGACCAAGAAATATATTTGATATGATGATTACAGATCTGGCACCTCTCTTATCGATGAGACCGCCTGCCACCAGTGTTAAAGGAAGTGAGGATATTGCCATTAGAAATACTACAAAACCGATGATGAGGTAAGGGACATGCCTTATTACAAGAAGGTAGAGAGGCAGGAAAATCCACATTTGCGATCTGGCAAATACTCTTATGAACTGGTTTGAGGCTACAACGGCAATACCGTTCCTCCTGAAAATACTTATAGTTTGGTTACCTGATTGTTCCAAGCGATTCAGAGCCTCATATCAGTGAAGCATATAAGCCTGATTTCAAAGTTAGAACGTAGTAATAAGTTAATTCTGTTTCGTGACTTTACATCTATTTTAATTTTGTAGACTTCCCAATATGATTTTCAGGCTGTTTTTCTAAACCACTATTGTGGGTGCACTACTATTTCAATACCTGATCAAGTTTCATGATCATTCCAATCTTCCTTCCCGTTTCTGACTTGAAATCCAATCTCTCGCTCACCTTTTTTCCCCTGGCAGCATATACAACCATTATATCTTTCATAACATCAACTGTTGATGGAAGAGATACGCTCTTCTCTGTCCTGTGCATTTCATTATATATCAGTGAAAGGAAAAGATAGGCAAGAAGAGACATAAACATGTGAACCCTAATCTTCTGTGGAGTTCTGTGATATACTGGAAATGCAATGCCCATGCTGTTTATTGTGCGGAAGCAGTGTTCCACCCTGTTTCTTTTCTTGTAGAGATCAATTATCCCAGCAGGATCCATATCCATGATGTTTGTGAATATGGCATTCTTTCCCATCATGGATAAACGTTCGAAGAGATCCAAAAAGCCTATTTCAGGATGAAGACTGATAATCCATCACTTTACAAATTCCTGGAACGAGCGACGGACGACCTCAAGCAAAACCCTTTCTGTGGTATTCAGATGCCAAAACGGCAAATACCGAAAACCTACGTGAGCAAATATGAGGTCAACAACCTGTGGAAATACAACTTACCCAACGCCTGAAGGTTAGTTTATTCAGTTGCCGGGAGCGAAGTGGAAATAATTGCAATTCTGCTGGAGTGGTTTCCTCACAAGGAATATGAGAAGAGATTCAATTATTGAAATTTGATGACGATTCTCTGGATTAACCACAGTCTAAATTGATTTTACAAAAATAAACGTGATATACTTTGAGATTGTTTTTCCAAAGGCGACGCTAACGTTTCCGAGGTACAGATAGTACCCACTTAATTGATTAAGGGAATAATTAACTTTAGGGTTCAGGTCTATCCTTCTTATGTGAAAATGATGTTTCATTCACTAAATTAGCACTTTGATTGACACTGATTAACCTCACTTTTTACAACTTCCAGGATGTGAGTGAAAGTCCCAACGCAATAATTACGCTGACTCCCGAAACTAATGGCAGCATTGATAGGGAAAAGTAGCCGAATAGACTTCCGCCCAAAACGATTCCCAGAGCTATACCTATGTACAACATTGAGTTGTTAATAGCAAGGGCAGTTTGATGAGAATTTTTCGGCGAAAAATAGACCACCCTTCGTAACTGGGAAGGCATAAAGCCCAAAAGCAATCCATAGTGGAAGGGGTACACTTTCTATGAGCAAATACACGCCAAGTAGAATACCATAAACCGAAAACACGGGATCACGAACGCAATTGGCGTGTCATAGAATCTTTGCTTCTCATTAAAATGAGATATTTCATGTGGGTAAACGAAGCTAATAGAATCAGAGGAAAATAGGAAGCAATAAAAACCCATTGAGCTTGCTCTACTGAAGGCACGTAAACCGTCTCCAAGAGTACATGTCTGAAAATATAGAGCTCAAGCACGGTGACTATTGTAGCTACAACCATAATTGAAAGAGTCATTTTTTCGTAAAACGCTGCCCTAATAGGAACCGAAGTACGAAAATATCTGAAAGCGAGGCAAAAAGCCGCTCCTCCCTCGATTGCGAGAAGTAAAATCCAAAAATAAAGAAGTTGGATAATAATTGTCACCTTCTTAACTAAACCAAACCCAGTTTCCGCTACCATAATCGCTTACAAACTGATTATTAACGCTGGAAACCTCAGCACTGAAAGTGACTCCCATGATACCCCCATAGGCTACAAATGGTACGTTATACCAAAAAGTATAAGAGTTTCCATTGGAGTTCAAACCATATAGACCAACAGATGATGCAAACGTACCTACAAGTGTAATCCATGGATAAAAGTAATCATTAACGAAATCCAGATGGATATAAGAAAAGCCAGTGCTTTCATAGTAGCTAAGCATTGTTGAAGCCTCATACAATAATCCCACGCCTACAATTATCAGAGCAGCTCCAATTGCTTGTGCCAAGACCGGAACCGGTATGAAAAGTGCGACCAGCCCTGCAGCAGCCAATCCATATCCAGCGTATGTAGTTGTACTTTCCCAATTATTGAAAAACGATTGAGCAGCAGAACCTGTAAATTCCACATTGTAGTTATCATTTTCACCATACGTTAGAGACCATCCCCCAAGGTACCACGGGGCGTGATAAACATAATAATTAATGTTGACCCATACCCACGGGTCTATCACGCTACCAGTAGGCGTAGTAACGTTCACTGCCCATACTTCATACTGGGTTCCATTAAAGTTCGCTTCGTATAACACGCTATGGTCATGAAATGTTCCCTGAGAAGTGACAGTAGAAGTATTTATTTCGTTAATCGGTGTTCCAGAATAAACAACCTGCTCCTTTAACTGCAAGGATTGCTGGGCACTTTGAGCATTTGAATAGTTATTTTGTTCCTCACTGGTAAGAATCTGAAGATACATTTCCGCCGTCTGATTTTGACTTACAAATTCTTGAAACAATGCGATTGATGCATTCGTGTTTTGAATGCCTTGTGCTTGTCCATTAGACTGCAACCAATTTAAAAACAGAGTGGCTATCGAATTTTCTGTTCCACTCTGATTTTGTGTAGTAAATGTGGCAGCTTCAAAGTTAGGCGAATATCCGTTAACAACATGAGAATTGGAAGTTTGAACCAAATCTGAATTGCTTGTAACAGGAGAGAACCACAAAGCAGAAAGAGCAACCACTACAATCAGAGAAATAGATATTATAAGTTTTCCTCGGAGGCCATTTTTTAAGTTCATAAATTATTATCACAATACAACGTATATAGTTATGGATACGTTATGAAGCGTTCCAGCCTGGGAGAGTTCGGTGTCATACAATGCAACACCAAAAAATAATAGATATTTATTTCGTTTATGGCGTTTTCCTTTTCTTTTTGCCTACTTTTTCGGGAAAAATTATGGTCGAAGAAATCCGCTAATCTGCATTAATCAAAAATGCGGGTCTCTGAGAATCCCCTTTCTTGGTGAAACTTCTTTCTAAGAAGTTTGAACAAGAAATAGAAATTAACTATTATGAGAAGGATGATTTAAATATGCTAACCTAACTGCGATTAAAACTACTATAATCAGGAACGCTTGAAGTATCACAACTGCAACTATATCTGTGAAGCCTCTTAGATAAAGATATAGTTCTATCTCTGATAACATTATAAAGAGTAAAGTTAGTAACGAGGTGATATTAACAAAACTTGAGAAACCATATCCATGTTTTTTACCACCGAAATAACCCAGACTATTCATAAACAAAAGCAAGAAAAGCCCAATCAGTAAAAAGAATAGAACAATGCTTTCCAAATTTAAGTTCTTAAATATGGTGAATAATACCGATAGTAATGAAATACTTGCGAGAGCCTCTGATATTGTGTAAAATTTATTAAAGAATTTAGCATTTTTCAAGTAAGACCACCTAACAATCCTGCGTTAGTAGAATGGCCTCTGCTATTGGCAGAATATTGATAATCGCATACAGAGCAATACACCCAAATATGTCTCCAGAAAAACAAGCGACTGCAGCAGCAACAAGACCTATGCCTGTGACGCCTAATGATGCAATTTCTGCGAGGCAAGCAGCCAAGTTTCCATCAATAAGGTATACCCCTGTCATAACTACTTTTTGTTTCAGAATGTGGTCTGGTGTAATTTTTATAAAAGAAGTCAACGATTGCGCTGTAAGTAGATAATAGATGCCAAGGGTTGTTAATGTTTTATTTCCACTTTCTAGATATTTCATGGATAGTGAATATATACCGGACTGTATGCTTAGAAGCTGCCCATACAAGTCGGAACTGAAATTGGTGATGAGTACGTCCCCTAAATGTAAATCTCTCCCTTGATTTGGTTGAAAGGCAATTGCCATCACAGATAATAGTGCACCCACACTAACAAACTCTTCTCTCTAAATACATTGTGTACATATGAAAATACTGTGTACCCACAGACAGATTTACAGAAAATAGCTAAATTGCGTGTTCCATGATATACTAATAAAAAGAAGATGTAAAGTCACGCTGTTTTCTTAAATTATCTGATTTCCTTTATGGTATTTGGAGGTAGATATGCACATGATGGATCTGATTCAAGGAAATTGCCTGTTTCTACATATGCCCTTGCCCTTGATCCTCCACACACTCCATTGAACTCACATGATGCACATTTCCCCATAAGCCGCCCCGTATCACTGATCTCTTTTAGAACATGGCTCGCCCTTATGATGTCCTTCAGGTTCTGTTCCCTGACATTTCCAATGGACAGGTTGAAGAGGCCTGATACTGAGACTTCACCGGTAGAAGAAACGAAGAGTGTCCTGATTCTTCTTCTGGGATTGTACTGCTCCGGAATTTCCAGATCGAATATATCAATGCCAGTGAGCTTCCTGGTTTCCACTGCCAGGGCATTGAGAAGCGTTCCACCTTCCATGTATCCCTTTCGTATGGTCTCGATCTCTATCCTGCTTATTTCAGGCGCCTCTACAGTTCTTATGGAACAGCCTGCTACCTTCAACATGTACAGGTATTTGAGCACATCTTCCATTTCCTGTGATGAAATTGGTTCCTCTGAAATGCCTCTTCCTGTCTTTATCAGGAAGAACAGTTCCCATATGTTTATGCCAAGTTCCCTCAGGGTATGAAAGATGAATGGCAGGTCCATTATATTTCTCTCCATTACAGTGGTATTTATCTGTGTCTTGATCCCCTCTGATTTGATCAGGCTTGCCAGTTCTACAGTTTTCTTGAACGAACCCCTCCTGTTCCTTATATGGTCGTGAGTTGACGGAATACCATCAAGAGAAAGAGATATGGAACTTACACCGTATTCCTCCATCTGGAATATCTGATCCACTGTCATAAAGTCTCCAGCTGAGGGGCTCACGGAAAAACTCAATCGCAGTCTGGATGCATCCTGCAGGATGCTTGAGAAATCCGGATGAAGCAATGGGTTACCACCTGTAAAGATGATGTGTGGCATTCGATCCATTGAGGAAGAAAGGTTTTCCAGCAATTTCTTGACTTCATAACCTTTCATCTCTTCCGGACTGACTTCAGTGATGGAAGAGGCCCTGCAATGTACACAACTATAATCGCACGCTTTTGTTAATTCAATAAACAGTAAGTCCGGTGAATACTCTCTTTCCATAATCTCTCTATAAGCCGTATAAATAAATAGTAATACCCCAATATGTTAAGGTAAATTATTTCTAGCAGACAATATAGAAATAGCAAAACTCAATTTATACAGACATCGTATTGTTTCCTGAGTCCGTTGAATAGATAATAATTTAAATGTCATACACATGTCATACCATGGATTTGCTGGTGGTTTTCATCACTGGATTTGGTTCAGGTGCCATTGTTTCATCTGTACTTTTCTATCTCCATTTCAGGAAAAAACCCAGCCTTTCAGTGGATCGGGATATAATTAAGTCAATTTCTGTAGATGTCCTGAAGGAGGCCAGTGAGCAGAATATAAAAATGACAGAAAATCTGCTGAAGAGTGTTTCATACAATACCGCATCCATATTTGATGAAAAGAAATCCGAAATTGATTCGCTGGTCATCCCACTGAGGGATGAACTTAAACATTACAGGGAACAGATAGAGAAGATAGAGAATATCAGGAGAGAAGATTACGGAAATATAAGGAATTTCCTGGACACAATTGGTGAGACAACATCCAGGATAAGACAGGAGACACTTGCGCTGAACCAGATGTTGAAAAATTCCCAGTCCAGAGGTAGATGGGGAGAGATAACACTGAGGAAGATTGTGGAAAATGCTGGACTCACAGAGCACATAGATTTTGAGGAACAGGTACAGGGTACCGGAGGTGAGAGACCAGACATGATAATACACCTACCGGGTTCCAAGGAAGTTATCGTGGATTCTAAGGCCCCATACAAGAAATTCATAGAAGCATTCGAAGAGGAGAATCCTGAAAAAAAATCTGAAATAATGAAGGAATTTGCAGCGGATCTGAAAAAACAGATAAAGAACCTGAGCTCTAAGCAATATTATGAGAAGGTGCCAGGCTCATTCCAGTTCACAGTAATGTTCCTGCCCCATGAAAGCATGCTCAACGGTGCCATTGGAACAGATCCAGAAATTCTGGATTATGCACTATGGAACAACATAGTACTGGCCACCCCACTTACCTTCTTTGCACTCATGAAGGTGATCCAGATGTCATGGAAGGAAGATTCAATGCTGAGAAATTCTGGAGAACTGGTGAAAATATCCGGGAATATCTATGAGAGAATGAACGGGATGTATGAACGGGTTGAAAGGATTGGGAAAAATATAAATTCTCTCGTAAAGGATTATAATTCGCTTATTTCATTCAGTGAAAGCAGGGTCCTGCCATCACTTAGAAGAATGAACCAGATAGGCGAGCTTGGGAAAACTGAAACAATGTCTGGCAAGGAATTGGAAGAATTAACAAGGGAGCCCGTTGCTGAAAAGTGGAACGCAACAGAAAGAACAGATTAACTCATACGGCTCCAGCCTTGCATGAGAGAATATTGGTTTGGACATCTACCTCATTTAAAATTAAAGTTCAGTATCCATGAAGATGGTTACTGGAGCGTGATCTGAACCTTTCACATTATCCATTATGTCTGCTGAAATCATCTTTCCCTTAAGGGCAGCGGAAATAATGAAATAATCTATTCTCCATCCTATATTCTTTTCCCTTGCCCTTCCCATATAAGACCACCATGAGTACTTTACCTCATTCTGGTGAGTTATCCTGAAACTATCGATGAAACCATCACCAAGAAAATTGTCCATCCATGTTCTCTCCTCAATTGTGAATCCTGCGTTCTTCTGGTTTTCCTTTGGCCTTGCAATATCTATCTCGGTGTGCGCAACGTTGAAATCCCCACATATTATGACCGGCTTCCTCTTCTCCAGATCCTTTATCCATTCCTGAAATTCCCGGTTGAAATCAAGTTTATACTGAAGTCTTTCAAGATTCCTCCTTGAATTGGGGAAATATGAGTTTACAAGGAAGAATTCCCTGAATTCCAGTGTAAGCAGCCTCCCTTCCCCATCATATTTCTGGCTTCCCATGCCTTTCATTACACTCAGTGGTTCCACCTTTGTCAGTGTGATCGTGCCGCTGTATCCCTTTTTTTCTGCTTCATTGATATACAATTTATATCCTGCCGAAAGTAGTTCAACGGGAAGGGATGATCCCATTATCTTTGTTTCCTGCATACAGAGAACATCCGGTTTCACCGATTCTACAAAATCCATTAAACCATGGTCCATTGAAGCTCTAAGTCCATTTACATTCCATGAATATAATTTAACTACCATATTATCAGTTCCATTTTTCAAATATATACTTCAGGAGGTATTAATAATATAACTTTTTAACCATCCTAGTCCTTCCCCAGAATCTGGTGTCGGGGTTAAATGGATCTGTTTATTTTTTCTCTACCATTCCTTGTCCTTCTTCTCTGGACAGGCTCAAATTCGCTGATCAAGAAGGGCCTCAATGATCTTGGACCTGACAGAATATCTGTTTTTGTTGTGGGAATGGGACTGTTGCCTATCCTTGTTTTCGTTTTCCTTGATGGTGGCTGGCCATTCAGTCCCGACGTTATATTATTAGGCGTATTTTCCGGTGTGTTTCTTGGCACAGGTTATTTACTGTTCTATCGTGGACTCGGTGTGGAATCTTTATCGAGTACGGGTGTAACTCTTAACGTACAGCAGATCATTGTTATTTTCATAGGAATTTTTTTCCTGAAGGAGGCGGTGAATTATTTTGAGTATGCAGGTATCCTGCTTATAATTCTTGGAGCTGTACTTGTTACGATTCAGAATGCTCCAGCCAAGAGAAAATTTTTGATAATAGCCGGGATTGCAAACGTATCATGGGGAATATACTATCTACCACTTTCTGAATCTATCCTCCTGATTCACTACAGTGCCCTTCCCCTGTTTTTGGGGCGTTTAATTGGCTTTGCCTTTGTCCTGATCATAAGTTTGAATCTCAAGCATCCGCCTGAGAAAGCCCGGTTGAAAATTTCATCCATTTATGCTGGACTTCTGGCAGGGCTACTCGATGGACTGGGGAATGTGTTTTATTCATATTCTATCCAGCTTGGGGTATTCATCGTATCAGGTGCAATAGTTGCAA
>JAKAYJ010000014.1 GCA_021816385.1 Thermoplasmata archaeon | reverse complement strand
CAATTCCAGATGAGCTAATTGGAGTAATAGAAGAGACAATTCGAAAACGTTCAGACTTGGGATATCGCAACCGTTCTGAATTTATCATTGAGGCAATCCGGGAGAAACTTATGGATCTGAAAAGGGAAGGGAAGTGAACGAATGAAAAAGAAGATCTCAGTTGAAGTTGATGAGGAACTCCTGGAATGGATCCGTTCCGGGATTGAGAAGAAAAGGTTTGCCTCAACTTCCCATGCCGTGAATTATGCCCTGAATGAGATGAAAAAGAGGGAGAGCCAATGAAGACTGGAGATCCTGTTTTTGGCAAGCGACTCATTATCCTTGGAGTAGCACTCTTTGTGATTTTTTCGCTTGTATTTCCTGAAATGTTGGGGTTGGGCCTAAAATCAGTAGAAATCATCATGTTTACGATCTCCTTTGGAGTTATTCTTTGGGGAATTAGTGAGATCTTCATTTTTAGAAGCCCCACCTAGCACTTTATACGAAAGAAATAGCATTAATGGGAAAACAGCCAGGAAACTTACAAGCAATTCTAAGGGATTGGTAAGGGCAAGGGATATAGTACCCATAGAGGTATAGTAATACCATATCAATCCAAGGGCATACACGCAAAACGAAGACAAGGCATCCACCAGGAGAGCAGCTGCAATTATTTTCATCCTCATGCTTTCTCCTCCTGAGATTCGTTATTTTTAGGGTAAACAAGAGAGATCACCATGATTATGTCAAGGACCAGGGCCATAATGCCTAAAACACCGTTTTTTGTTACCACAGCAACTCCCAGATAAGCGAAAGTGCAGATCATCATCATTCTGGTAAAGGCAGAAAGTGGCCTCCAGTGCTTGTCAAGGAAAGCATCAACTCTCGGGTTCATGCCTTCACCTCCTTGCTGTCAGGCGTAAAATTGGGATGTTTATGTTGGCACTTTTTACAAGAGTTAGTGGATATGTCAATGTCACAACTACATTGACAACTACTTATGATGGGGTCATCCTGACATAATATACTCATGCAGGGGCCTCCTTCATGAAATAACCGTGAGCAACACGGCATTTTATGCTAAAACTTATATCATTCAAGTGCATGAATAATCTATGGCTACACGTAGAAGTCCAGGAAAAAAGAAAATTAAGTCGGGTGAAAGAGACCTTGAAAAAGGTGTCCTTGGACAGAGAGGTTATAATATTTTCAGGGGTACCAAAGATATCTACCAGGGAGAAAAGGCCAATCGTAAAGCGAGAAAGAAATAATCTGTTCATAGATTATCCTCCCTCCAGGTATCTCTTACCTCAACGTCATTGAATGCTTCCAGGAGATACTCATCCTCATAGAAACATTTTGCCTGAAAGGCCAGTTCAAGAAACATTTTTCCTATGCATTCTTTCCTATTTCCTTCAAAGCGAGCTTCTATCCTGCCATTCTTGTCAGAATATTCTGTGTGTATTTTCCAACCGGCTGATCTCATTTTTTCAGATACAGTTTTTGAGAGTCCTGAGAAAAATGGTTCACTCTGTTGGTATACCTCAACATAAGTAAGAGTTGTTTTTTCTTCAGTTCCTTCAACTGTAATTGCGAATTCATCGGGGATGTATCCAACTCTTGTGGCATATTCCCTTGATTTTACCACTCTTGTCATGCAGGGGCCTCCACACAATGGGCCTTATCTGGATGTTTGATTATTTTTATTATATCTATAACTAAAGAATCTCCTTCCTCAATGTTTAATTTTGTTCTTACTTCACTGGGTATAGAACCTCTTCCTGTTGTACCAATTTTCAGAATTGTTTCCATGTTATCACCATTTGGTAATAATACCTAATGTGATATAGTATATAACATTTGGTATAGTTACCATCTGGCAATATAAAATACCTAATATGCTTTACAATTTTACCAAATACCATGGATTCATTGGATAGGAAGCATGCCAAATCAGTTCTTCTTGCTCTTTATGGACAAGAAAAGGTACTTCCTATCGTTAAAAGTAAATTAAATACAATTGTAAAAAGTCATCAGGTGCTTGATACTCTTTTGAATCAATTAAAAGAAGATAGTTACATCACTATCATAGAAACTAAAATTGGACCGCCGAAGTATAATATTTCACTCACTGACAAGGGCCGGCAGGTGGCCGAGCAGCTTAAGAATGCTGAGCTTGCAGCTCAGGGCAGGCTGGTAAAATCCTTTTTCTCCAGGCCCCAGCAGGTTCTTATTTTCCTCGGAAAAGTAGGAAGGGCGACAGTGCCTCAGATCAAGGAAGAGATTCCAGGCGCATACGACGATCTCGAGGAACTCAGGAAAATAAAGCTGATAACATCGAAAATCGAGGAGAAGAACGGAAGCATGGAGAACTTAGTAATGCTTACCGAGAAGGGCGAAGAAATTGTGAAGGAATTAGAAAAGTGCGAGGATATTGTAAAGAGGTGAAAATATCATGGGATTTGAGGAACTGGAATATGAAAAAAGGGCTGAGAAATTCGGTGTGATTGCCAAGATTAAGTTTGACAAACCATCTGACGGAGAGAAGAGAACAAGGGTACATTCAAACTACAAAGAGCTTATGAGAACAGGGAAGTGGCCAGATATGTTTTCATCAGATCTCAACAACAAGATGTGGGAATGGGGAACACCCTCAGATTACCTTGGAAAAGGTGAAAAACTCTTACTCTACGACATGAACGAAATAGGGATAACAGTCATAGCTGACATAGATCCTAAAAAGGCATTCTATGACGATGAAAATCACCACACCGTCAGGAATGTAATGACTGGCAAACCTGAAGTCCTGGACAAGCCTATACCACCTGGGTTGATAGTGGATTGTAACCTTATAGATCCTAGGGAGTTGGGGCGTATACCTTTTGAAGAAATAACTGAGGCACAGTTCGATAACCTCATGAAGAAGTATAATACTCGAATAAAATCGATGTGATGACCGCGAAAATTCAAGGAATTAGAAGAAATTGTGAAGGGGTGATACAATAACATGACAGAATCAGGACCGACGACAAATCAGCTGAATCTTGTCAAAAGGCTGAGGAATGAATCGCAGGAAAGGGAGGAAATATTGCAGAAATACCTGAAGGACAAGGGCAAGGCCTCACTGGAAGAGCTCTCCTTCCAGGAAGCTTCCGGACTGATAGACGAGCTGAAGAAGATCAAGGTGGAATCCAGCGGGAGCACTTCAGATCTTTATGCAACGGGGAAGCAGATTGGCTTCCTTGAAAATCTCCAGGACACCGATGAGAGGAGAAATGCTGTAAGGAATTATCTCAAGGGGCATGGATACGAGGCTGTAAACCATCTGAAGATGAATGAGGCCTCTGAACTCATAGATTCACTGATGAAGTTGCCCAGGGGTGCATCGACAAACACCGATACAGCATCGAGGAAGCAGCTGCAGTTCATCAAGAATCTTCAGAACACCGACAGGGAGCTGGACATCACGAAGAAGTTTCTCTCGGATCTGAAGAAAACAAGCATAGAGGAATTGATAAGGAAAGAGGCAAGTTCGCTGATAGACAGATTGAAGGGGTGAAGAAAATTGGGGTCTAAAATCTCGGACATATTGTCCAGCTATAAAAAATCCTTAGACGAATCCCAAAGCAGATACGAGCGAATGCTCGAGAGCAGAATGAAACCAACCGAAGAGTTTTATAATGATTTCCTAAAAGATCTAATAAAAGAGTATCCCAATCTTAAGGACAATCCGAGTCGTAGAAGTGTCCTCAAAACACGAATCCAGACTTTTTTCGGAGAGGATGAGATAAGGTTTGCCGCAATTGATGGAACTTCATATAAACAGGAATCTCAGGATTATATGGTCTTTTTTGGTGCATCATATGCTGTAAGAGGCTCAATAAAATTTGCAGATGATCCCCCAACCACCACCTATGAAAGATGGTCTCCTGAACAAGACGTTAGCATGGTAGCATATGTTCCCATTCCTTTTGCATATCTGGGTGATCTTGTTGAGGAACAATTTGTCATAAATTCTGACAATGAAACGATTAATTTGATGTCAATACACAATTCCCTGATGCAGCTTGCAGAAATATACCTAATCTTTGATTTGGTATCCTCTTCGTCACTTCGCCCCAAGTTTGTGTTGTGGGATCAATCTATGAGTGGTGTACTTGCAAGCACAGAGGTTGGAACCACCAAAATAGGAATTGTGGGAACAAAATTCCGTGGAAGAGAAATTGGGCTAACAGACGTAATAGTAGCTTACTCTCACCCATACAGCAGAGAACTTCAAGTTCCGTCAAAAAAGGATTATAGATTCTATAACAGAGTTCTGATGGAGTTATTCCAATTCAAACACATTAATATCAGTCAGCTTGCAAAAAATTTAGGTGTAACGAAAGAGAAGCTTATACATGAAATGAACACACCTTTCGTCAAGAACTATTTGATTTCTGATGTAACACATCCAGACCACCTTATTCATATAGATACTGGTAGAGACCTGATTGAAATTAATATGAATAGCCCCTATACTGATAGCTGGGAGTATTTGAGGGGATATTTCGAGCATACCTGCAAGCGCCTCTTCAAAGATAAAGAAGTCACATCATTAACATATTCCAAAAAGCGTGGAGAAGAGTCCGTTGAGACTTGGATGACACCTAATGACCTAAAATTCTTAATTGCTCTCGGGCTTAGGATTGTAATTGAGGAATGCTGGAGAAATAAAGTTATGCTTGTTGGAATCGTAAAAGATTCGGCCTCTCGGCACTTTATTAGAAACTATCTTGGAGTTTTGAAAAATTACGATTATTATAAATTCCAGGAGAAGCAACTGTTATGGACTGATAGAACAGTGCTGGAGTCTCTTCCAGTGATAGACAGTACCCTTACCGCCCCATGGTCAACTATAGAATTTGACTCAGTTTTTATGACTCTTGCAATGCGTATTGGCGCCAATAACCCAACGCCAATTTTACAAGGGGTACAGGGAAATGTGGTAAACACAGAACGATTGTTTCTTAGATCACTAGCACAGTTTTTCTTAACCAGAGAAAAAATAACGCCTTTAATGGGACATGTGATATTTGTGGATCGTCTAGCTTTCCCGTTTTTTGATCAAAATTCTGAACCTTTTACCTTTAAAGAAAACCAAATAGGAGAAGTTAAACCCATAGGATACCTCAACTCAAACAATACAAATGAGGGTCAAGATATCATGATGTACCTTCTAGAGATATTAACAAGGAACCTGTATCCAGAAGTTATTGGATACCCTGATCCCTTGCATAAAGCAGATTGGGGGGCCAAGAGCGTTGAGAAAAAAGTACACTATATGATAAGTTCAAGTGATACATCTATGAAGAGAAAACCTTTAGTTAAGACTTTGAGAGAAATTCGAGAGAGATATAGGAGGATATAAAATGAAAATGAAAACAGCACCCAATGGGTTATTTAGGAACTCAGGCACACAAGGAAGATTGATTTTTCTGCAACCTGATGAAAAAACAAGGTTCAACTTTACAATATGGTTTGATTATACCAGGCTTTTAATGAATTCTCTGAAGGAAGGGGATCTACTTGCTGTAAATAATTTTGCGACGGACAGCAATTCCACTCATTGGAGCATATTGGAAATAACATCAGTTTTACCTGTTCACTACGCACTTGGATCAAGACCGGAAGACCTGAGGGGATTTCCCGGATACATTATGGCTACGGCCGGAAATCTTTCGACGGATTGGATGCAGCAAGAAGCAGTATCCTCGGAGGATACTACTAAGATTCAGTGTTTTGCCGCACCAATAAATTTGGAAATTGTTCAACAAGTATCTTCTGTTGATCTAATACTCCAAGAGGAAGCTAACATACCCATGGTCGGATCGGAGGTTAAGCTTCTTTCTGTTGATTCTACAAGAGAGATATTAAACAAGAATCTGAACGGTGTTACTGATGTTATAAGAGTTGGGTCATTAATCAAGGAGCCACAAATTGAGGTGTTAATGGATGTTCAGAATGCCGTTAAAACCCATATCGGAATTTTTGGTTTCACTGGGGTTGGAAAGAGTAATTTTATCAGCACTATGATTAGCCAGTTATTATCATCAAACGTAAGAATAAAGATACTAATATTCGATCTTAACAATGAATACTTAGGACTGCTGAGTGACTTGCTTGTTTCCTCAGATGTAAATGGTTTTGTTCTGAACATTGGAGAGAAAACGTTAACCGGAACTGTCCAAGAATTTATAAAAAACAATTCAACATTAAGTGAAGATGATGCAATCTCAGTATACTTGAAGGAACTTTATCTAACACGAGGTCTGAGTTCAGTTAGAGCATCCTTTAAGAACATCTTAAGAAAAATACTTCACGAAGGAAAACTTAAGGTCTTAAATGACGAATACACACAAGCTGTCGAAGAGTTTATAGGAGCAGAGAAGAGTAAACTTTACGATGATTATGCCACTATAAAAATTACAGGATATCTGGATCTTCTTTTTGATGAGATATCTAGTTTTGTAGGTCAAGGAAACATGAGTAAAGAGCTAAATACTAATCTTGCGAGCAGAATCTATACAGAGATAAATAACATCATGCATCATCTTGATGATGATGAAGAAACCCCCGGAAAATCTGCGGAGCAACCCATTAAAACTAGGATTAATATTCTTAAGACGGATCTACGGAAGAAATTTAACCCGCCTCCATGGAATATTAAACCGCCACATACTATGAATTTCGATGACGTGATCAAAGAACTAAACGACGAGAATAGAAACTCGTTGATTGTGGTGAATTCATTTGATCCTAATGAAATGAGGGAGTTTGCTTATAATTTGGGAACACGACTATATGAAAAAAGGCGACAAGGAGGAAGGATATCCCCCTTGGTCTCTTTCGTGTTTGATGAAGCAGACGAATTCATTCCAATGAGTGCTGTCAGTGGTAGCACATATGCCTCATCAAAGAGAGTTGTAGAAATGATTGCCAGAAGGGGGAGAAAATTTGGCTTAGGTCTTACGATAGCAACACAAAGATCTACATATCTAGACACGAATATCATGGGGCAATTACACACATACTTTGTCAGTAAACTTCCAAGAGAGACCGATCGAGAGAGAGTCGGTGAGGCGTTTGCAGTATCACAGGACATGTTTACTCAGACATTCAAATTTAGAAAGGGTGACTGGTTATACATAAGCCATGAATCCGCAGGCTTAGATTCCGTCCCCATTCCTATCCACTCAGAAGATGCTGAACAAAGAGTGAGGCAGTGGTTAAACTCTTCAGCCCCTTAAACGAGGTCTGAAAACATTTTTATACTCTCAGATTCTCTGGTCCATGTGAACTTAACTCCACTATTTGTCGCAGACCGCCCAGTTTCCTTGGACATACTTTCAGGCATAAATGATTACAATGGGAAATTCGGAATACTTTCCCATGCGTTCACCACAGATAATTTTAAAAGAAAATTCAACAGTTTTCCTCTTGCTAAATACAAAATTGGTGATTCAGGAATATATCAAGGAAAAGAAATATCTTATGAGAGATTGTTTGAAGAATATGTCAAGATGGGGGTTACACACGGAATCATAAAAGATTACTATAGATGCCCCACTAGAACCTTTATCAGTGCAAAAGAGGCGATAAAGATCTATCAAGAATTTGGATATGACAAACATTTTGTTTTGATCGGTGTAGCTCAAGGAAATACTATTAAAGAGTATTTGAAAAGTTATGAAGAGCAACTAAGCCTTGGATACACAATAGTAGCAATAGGGGGGTTGCTTACAAAGATACAAAAACATAAGAGAATGGTGAAGGTTCAAAAGGAAGATTTTCTGGCTGAGATTCTCAAAGTCATTAGAAATAACCATCCAAAGGAGAAACTTTTTCCTTTAGGGGCATTCAATCGTTCTCGAATTGGCATGTTCAAAGAACTGGACGTATGGGCTGCAGATTACAAGGGCTGGATATTCAGGTATAATATAGAGCAAAGCCGGAAAAATGGCGATAGATTTTTGCAAACCCAAAATTATCTGAGAAATGAAGTTTTTCCACTTATTGAAAAAAATCGGCTTCTTATTCTTTCCTGTTCACAGAGGAAAAAGAATGGCTCAGGGCCTTCACTGAAAGTCTATGATGGTCAGGCATTCAGGGTGGTAAGGAAATATCTCAAGGAAAATGATGGCTTAGATATACGAATAGTGTCTGCAAAGCATGGGCTGATCAATCAGAGTTATGAAATTAGCTATTATGATGAGAAAATTACGGAAGAAAAGGCCAAAAACTTCAGAATGAAATATTCTAGGGAAATCAAAACCCTTTTCAGCAGTTATAGCGATATTATGGTGTTTGGTAGCGAGTTGTATCGTTTAGTTCTTGGGAAGAATGTTCCACAGCACACTGAAGGAAAAATTGGGGAGCAATTGCATCAGCTAAAGAAATGGTTGTATTCATAAGCTCTCATATGTCACTGTCTTAGATAAGATCTCTAAATTACTCTTTACAATAAGAATCTCCACCAATACCCGCACCCCCACCTGTTATTCCCCTCTGAATTATGAAGGGTGGTAGGTCTGTGGTGCTCGGTGACAAGATCAGGTCCACCGAATATGTCGATCATCTCCAGATCCCTCATGGAAAGGTTCATCAGGTATGTTCCTGTATGCTTGTCCATCAATCCCTTCAGATCCTTGAAGTCTTCGAGCTTGAAACTGTGCTTGTATATCTTTCCACCTCTCAGGTATGGCGGATCAAGGTATAGGAGCACCCTTGGCCTGTTGTATCTTTCCATGAGTGAACGGAAATCCATGTTCTCAACGATCCACTTCTTCACCAGGAGAAAGTTCTCGATCCTCATGGGCGGAACATTTGCCCTCTTGTAAAACCTCTTGAATGCATCGCCATTCCCCGCAAAGGAGAATGTGTGCATGTAAATGACCTTGAAAGCAACATCAACATCGTTCCTTGGGGATGACATTTTTAACTCCTTGAATATAGTCTCATGAGGAAAACAATTGGCCAGTTTTCTTTCAAGCAGCCTCCTCTTCCTGCCATCCTGCAGAACCTTGAATGTAGTGTACAGATCCTTGTTGAGATCATTGTATACCTTGATCTTGTGCCATTCTTCTGGTATGTTGAGAATGACCTTTCCCGAGCCTCCGAATACATCCACTATGACATCAAAATTCTCCTTCACAGGTTCCAGCAGTTCAATTATTTTCTTTATCTGGTTGTATCTTCCACCATAGTAGGGAAACGTTGATTTCATATGATTGTCTATCACGCAATCATAATGCATATAAATGGTTTCCTATTGCACAATAATATTATATGCCCTTATTCCCTGTGTCAGTGTGGACATCCTAAGGGAAATTGAAACTCAGTCAGGCTTCCTCAGGCTCATAGATTACCTGAATGACAACGGGGAAAGCATGATTACCCAGATCAGGGACGATAAACAGATTCCGATCCACCAGCTGTATGATTCCATTGACATGGCCAAAAAATTAAAGCTGATAAAAACAAGGATAGACAATACAAAATACCCTCCAAGAAACATGATATCTTTGACGGAAAAGGGTAAGAATGTTGCAATGAAGATCAAGGAAATAGAAGATATTTTAAAGGAGTAAAATATATTTGAGCAGAACATAATTACAAATGAAAATTGGAAAAAATGAAATGAATGTAAATAAGAATCAATAAAAAAAGGAGAATTACATAAGGCGAATAAAAATGTCAATAGAAGATATGATTTGGGAATGTCCCCCTCATACTGCAGCTAAGCATCTCATACTTAAGAAATATATCGAAGCATGGGCACCAATATTAAGCCAAAAGGGCTTCAATCCCAAAATAGGTTACATTGATGGATTTGCAGGACCTGGTGAATATACTGGCGGGGAAGATGGTTCTCCGATCGTTGTTTTAAAAGCTTTAAATCACCATCAGTTGAAGGATAATTTCAAATCCCAATTTTTATGCTTGTTTGTTGAAAAAAGGAATGATAGATGCAAAAATTTGGAAAAAGCAATTTCAAAAAAGGTTGGAAATTTACCAAACTGGATTACACACCAAGTCGTCAACGGAGATTTTAATACTGAAATAGGAAGTATAATGTCTGATATTGAAAAAGACGGAAATTCTTTGATTCCTTGTCTTTGTTTCGTTGATCCCTTTGGATGGTCCGATTTGAATTATGATGTGCTTGCGTCTTTTATGAAATATAATAAAGCTGAACTTTTTATCACTTTCGTAGCTGGATACCTTAGCAGATTCGTTTGGGACCCCACACATGAACGGTCAATTGGAAAGTTGTTTTCCTCAGAACAGATGAAGATCATAAAAGATGCTGAAGACAATATTAAGAGAGAACAGGTTATTTTGCAAATTTTTTTGGAAAATTTAATAAACAAGATCAAGGTATTTGTCCCTTCTATAGAACTGTACAATCTATCTTTTAAGGCACTAAATTCAAACAATCGTTTAGAATATTATCTCATTTATCTAACCAAACACTGCAAAGGATTTCAGGCAATGAAGTCAGCAATGTTCAATGTATCGAGCAATGGGGATTACAAGTTCAGTGATTTCAATTTTGTTCCTTTACAAAGTACACTGATAGATTACGGATTGGAACCATCATGGGCCGAAGAAGCTGAAAGGGAAGTTTTAAAATATCTTGAAGAGGAAAAAGCTAGGGGATTGAGCCAGGTGCCCATTATTCAAGTGAAAAATTTTATCCAATGCAGAACTAAGTGGAAATATAATACGATAATTTTAGAAAATTTGGAAAAGGAAAATAAAATTATCGCCTCAATAGATAAAAGAAAAGGTCAGACGTTTCCTGATAGGGGATATCTAAGCCTTCCTTGATGGTTTATGTTCTTTCCACCATCTTCCCTTTAATCCGTACTTCCCAAGGATCCTGTGAAATGCATTTTCCATTGCGACGTCGAAATCTCCAAGAATTATCTTTTCTTCAAGCATGGCCTCAAGTTCGCTGATGTTTGAACCCCTTATATGGAGGCATTCCCCGTAAATGTTGTTTGGCTTCAACACAGCAAGCCTCTGTGCTATTTCCTCAAGATCAGATGAGGGCATTCCCCTGATTCTAAGCGGAGGCATGATGGGGGCTATTATTATGCCAGTATTCAGGCCACGGTTCTTCGCCTCTTCAAGTATTGCAAATCTTGCTTCAGGGGTTGCAACCCTCGGCTCAATGATCCTACTAAGATCATGGCTCATCGTGGCGATGGACACCTGCACCCTAACCTGTTCCCGGTATTCCTCTAATAGATCAAAATCCTTTATGGCCAGTGGGGAACGGGTTTGAATACATACCTTAACACCTGCGGGAAGTGCATTTTCAAGTATCTTCCTTGTGGTTTTTGTAAGACTCGGTATATATGGATCATGTGTTGAGGACATCATGACCTCTATGCCCTTCCACTTTTCCCACTTGGTTTTTTCTATGGCTTCATCAATGTTAGATGGAGTGTACAAATAGTTTCCCCATGCTTTGTTCACAAGCGGTCCTGCCCTTCTTTCACCATACCTTTTATGGATAGAATCGACATAGCAGAACCTGCATGCATGTGTGCACCCTATGGCATAGTTGAGGGCCCATCCATCTGAAAGCTCCTTGCCTATCCCGCCCTTTTCAACCCAGGTAAGCTTTGATTGCTTTATCAGTGGAGGGTTGATATGGTATTCGCCGTATGAGATCTTCCTGGAATCAATGTTGAAAATAAAATCGTCAAGGCTCTCAGTCTCTGCTTTTATTTTTTCTATCTTGTTTTTACGAATGGTACTCCAGGCTTTCATGGCAGCCTGGCGGTACTTTTCATGATCGTATGTAGATTCAATCATTTACATCACTTTTTTCAAATTTCTGCCCACAAATAACTAATGCAACACAATATTTAAATATATTGTGGAGCATCAGGGTTGAAAATTTAGAATAATTCCAGCCCTTCCATCAGCTCTATGGAGTTGGCCTCAGCTATCTTGGAGATCACAAACTTCAATTTCTCTTCCAGGAATGTGATCAACTCTTCTCTTGTTTTTGTTTCTTCAATCGCTTTCCTGAACAATGCATAGTCAACGTCGAACTGGTCTTTCCGTCCTGAGATGTATTCCTTTGTAAATGGGTTACGTTTCACCATTTTTCTTGATTAATTTACTGTAAAATAGTGCGTTGGGCAAAATCTTCAATAAAAAAATGAATTTATACTGCGTATTTCAGGGAAAAAACATATGATTCGCAGTTCTAAAATCTTTAATAATTAATGTTAGGTGCTAGAAAGTTTTAGCTTCATGCTTTCCAGCCTGTCAGCAAGGCTTTCATCCTCTCCCACTATGGCCTGCATGTCATCTACGTCCTCAAGATACCTTTCCACCTGGCCCACTGCCTTCTCATACCTCTTTCCCTTGCCCACTGATGTGAGTTTCTTAATGGTTTCCTCGAGTTTTGTAAGTTTCCCCTCGTATTCTGTCTTAAGTTGGCCCATCAACACATCCTTCTGGCTCTCAATCCTCCTGGCGATGTCAGGATTTGAAGCTGCACCCTGGGAGAACAGTTCCTTAAGATCCCCCATCTCGGTAAGCATCTTGCTCAGCGTCCTGGTGGAATAATCCATCTCAAGGAATTTCAGATCCTCAGGCTCAAGGGATGCAAGTGTGGCATCATCTATGTCCAGGGAAGGATACTCTATCTTTATGTTAGCCACAATTGTGGCCCAGTTTGCTTTCAGGTAGTCAAAGGTTTCCTTCCTTGCAATGTCGAATTCTCCCTCGAGGGATCGGAAGAATGAATCCAAGGAAGACATGTTCCTCTGAGGTATCACATACTTATCCTGCACCCTGAAACTTGACAGGTTCTGGAGTTCACGGTAGAACTGCACCTTCAGCTTCCCAAAGCGGGATCTCTGATCACGGTCCAGCATACTAACTGCCTGCATGACACGGTCATCCACCTTCCTGACAGCCTTCTGTGCCCCCTTCAACGCGAGCTCAACCACAAAGAAATCCTTGAGGGGATCGCTGCTCTTAGGAGCACTTTTCATTGGTCCTCCCAGCTTCTTCTGCATTTCCTCAATCCGCTTCCTCACGTCATCTATGCTTTTCTTGTTTTGTGTTACTGCAGTAACACTTTCTTCCTTCACACTTTCATTTCCTTCCTTAATTATTTCAAGATCTTCCATTCATTTCACCTCCGAATTGGCTTCGCTGGCCAACTGTGTATATCCTGCCAAATCTATGTAATTATCAGCGATTTTAGGGTTTTTCTGCATCCTTATGAGCTTCAGACAGATCATGAACATATATCCATCATGTTCTGTGAATTCCTTGCCCGTGAGTTCCTTGTACAGTTTGACTATCCTTGGCATGCTTCTTTCATGCCCGAAATCTCTGTCTTTTGCATTGCCATTTATGATTCTGTCCGCTTCCTGGAGAACATTGATTTTCTCTTTCATTTCTTTATCCATTATTTCACCTCCTCATCCGATATTTGGCCATTTTCATCCTTTGTTTCATCATCTTCGATGATCTCCACGCCAGACAGATATATCAATGTGGAAATCACGGATTCGCACTGCTCCACATTCCTCCGTGCAATCTTGATGGCATCCCGAAGATCG
>JAKAYJ010000192.1 GCA_021816385.1 Thermoplasmata archaeon | reverse complement strand
GGTCTCAAAGAAAATGGCATTGTTTGTAGCCTTAATCATTCTCTTAGCGTTTTTAACAGGTGGTATTTTCTATTTCAGCCACTCTTCGAGGCCAAGGGAATTTGATGTTTTACCCTCTCAAAGTGTGACTGCATCAGGGGTTTCTAAGAATTTTACAATGCCCTCTGGAATACAGATGGAAACCAGCGGACTGGAACTGGTGGGAGCAGTTCAGGTACATAAGGAAACTCACAATATGGAAACAAATGGCTATCTGCTGGTTTTATACAATAAGACCGGGAATGCAGTTGATATTGTCTCCATTATAGGGCAGAGGGCTTTCGGCAATTATTCAATCCCGGATAAAAACCCATCCCAGACTATAGTTGGTAAATATTCTCTCCCGGCATATTACGATTCATTGAGCGCATTCTATTTGAACAACAGCGAAATAAACGGGTTTTATCCAGACAATTACATGGTTGTGCAACAGAGTGGATATACACAATTCAATATGGTAAACTCACAATTGCCATCATTATTTTATGGTAATAGCAGTACGGATAACCGGGAGATATCAATAGCATACCCCGCTTCTGCAAGTGAGTTTTTTCCTTTAGCTATGGAAATGCATAAGGGGGCCTGGTTTTTTTATGACACATCAATTGCCAATATTCAGAGAAATGACACCTTCTACTTTGTTTCAGGTGCTTCCATAGCTGCTGGTAGTGGAACCAATACTTTTAACTGGGCTTTTTCTACTGTTTTCCTGACAGGCCATAACTTCCACTCAGACCATTACACAGTCTATCAGTGGAATCTAACAATGACAGTTAATCTTTAATGACATGGCATTTATCATGCCTTATTCGGTCAATGGCGAATTCTGCAATAATTCATAGCTTTATTGTTATGGCTTATACGTTTAGAAACTGAAGGCCAATGAGGGCGCTGATAAATACCTCTGTTGTTCCTCTTATATCGGCCCTCATAAGTATAACAGAGATTCTAGAATGCAAATCCGGGCAATGATGAAAATGGTATTTTGCTAAAACACAGGCCAGCCTGAGAAATCATTCTTCAAATTAATGGATTCAAGTTCTCATCTGAATTTTAACAATTTATTTCAGCGCTCTTCCTCGATAATTTCTGAGGAGAGCGATACATTATAGACACGTGAATTGCTCTGGAGGCTTAACTTCGGGGCAATTACACTTTCATGGATTTCGCAGTTCTGCCCGATACTTGTCCCCTTCATAATTACTGATTTGACTATTCTTGAGTTCTTTCCTATCTTAACATCATCCATAAGAATGGAATCCATTATAACCACTCCTTCGCCGATCTCTACATTGTCGTATAATGCGGAGGAATCGATCTTGGATGAATCAGAGAACTTTACAGATTTTCCAATATAGGTTGGACCTATTATTTTGGCCATGCTTGCTGAGGATGATGGGGAAGCCATGATTATCTTTCCTGACATCATTTCAGAGCTGTGGGGAGTTCCATATTTCTCTGTCATTAGCTGGTTTGCCTTGATCATGTCGTTAGGCCTTCCTGTGTCCAGCCAGGTGCCTGTTGCGTTGAAACCATGTATCTTCACGCCTTCGGCTAAAAGCTTGGGGAAAAGCTGTTTTGCAAAATCATATGGTTCAGAAGAAGGTATCATATCCAGTATTTCAGGCTCCATTACGTACAGTCCTGCGTTGATAAGATTGGAAAATGCCTCCTCTTTCGTTGGTTTTTCAAGGAATCTCTGTATTATCCCGTCCTTAAGTTCAACTATGCCAAATTGGGAGGGATCATCAACCTCAGTAAGGGCGATTGTTATCTTCGCCTTGCTTTTCCTGTGCCTGTCAATGATTTCCCTGACATTAAAGTCAAGCAGTGTGTCTCCACTCCCCACAACAAAGGTATCATCAATGAATTTCGATATCATCTTTATGCTTCCCGCTGTTCCGGCCGGTTCCTTTTCCACAGAAAAAAGAATGTTCTGGTCGCTGTTCTTATAATTCAGGACGCCATTAATCAGGGATTCAAACTTGTAGCCCGCGGTTATTATTGTATCTCTGATTCCTGCTTCATAATATGATCCAAGAATGTAATTGATGCAAGGTTTTCCGGCAATTGGAACAAGAGGTTTTGGGATAGAATACGTGATCGGCCTGAGCCTGGTACCCTTACCACCCGCCATCACTACGGCCTTTAGAGTCATCAGACATCTATAACTGTATTGTTGTTAAATTTTTATGCTTCCAGAGTTGCCCTACCAAAGACAGACAATTTCTAAATTCTATAAAAATATAGTCAGACAAAATTTTATATTCCTAAACACATCTCTTAACTGTGGTACTTTACCCGTCTTTCCTTGCACCCTCTGCTTCTGAAGTTACTATAATTCTAGTATTCATAGATGGGTTGCTGTTTGGCCTTGCCATAAAGAAGGCAATAGTTTCAGTTGTGCTTCTTCTTGTTGCTTTCGTAATATCTTACTTTGTTGGCCTCGCTTTCATACCAAGTATTTCTGTATCCTCTATTTTGAAGTATATAGTTGATTATTCCAAGGGAATACAGTTTGGAGGGATAGTGGTTTCATTTACTATTCTGATTTTCTTTATAGGCCTCGGCATAGGAATATGGAAAGGTTGAGTGGATTAAGGTTCAAAGTAAGGGACCTTGAATTTAACACCCTTTCTGATCAGGCTTCTTGATGCCTCGTAACCAGCATCTGCATGCCTAATTACTCCAATTCCAGGATCGCTGTTCAGAACTGTCTTTATTTTCTCTTTTGCATCGTCTGTACCATCCGCGACTAGAACGAATCCTGAATGTATGGAATTTCCAATGCCTGTACCTCCACCGTGATGCACTGAAACCCATGTGGCTCCGGAGGATGCATTTAGCAGGGCGTTGAGAATTGGCCAATCAGCTATAGCGTCACTCCCATCTTTCATGCCCTCAGTCTCTCTATAGGGTGAAGCGACAGAGCCAGTGTCATGATGATCCCTGCCTATTAG
>JAKAYJ010000191.1 GCA_021816385.1 Thermoplasmata archaeon | reverse complement strand
CCTTATCCTCTTTGAGGGCATCCCACTGAATCCCGTTATGTTCAGGTAAGCCTCCATGGGTGAGAGAGTACCCGACATGTGAAGTGTCTTTGACCTTTTCAGCACTGATAATAGAACAGATGGATCCAGGCAGAAGGCCGATATTGACCCTTCGTTTGACTTTGAAAGTATTGCAACATAACTTTCTTCTGTAATGTTCTCAAGCTTCATCATCGCAAGTGCTATATTCATCACACTGGACCTCGGAACCTTGCCTTCCTTTTCCCTCTTTTCTGCAATGGACTCTCCGAAAAGCTCCATGTATCCAACAAGGTTTGAGAATGTTTCAGACGAGATCCGGTTCTGGATCATTATTGTCTCAATTATGTCGTGGAAACTAATCCTGACCTCTTCACTTTCGCCAATTTTTTCGTCAATCATTGATATTATGGCCGATCTTATCATTTCAAGAACATCAGACGATTTGTATTTCTGGAAAAGCAGGAAATCGCCCTGATCCTTAGCCTCGTTTTCGGCGAAATTGATCTGCTTCACCGATATCTCAAAGGACGCCATGTCCCTTGCAAGATCCGGAAGGTTGTGCGCCTCATCCAGTATTATTACTAGATCTTCCCTGGTCAGGCCCCAGTGCTGGAGAAATCTTTCACCGATTACAGGATTCAGGAAACTTGCATAAGGTGCGATCACGACATCGGCTTCGGGGAGTGCCTTCTTCAGCGACTCATACGGGCAGATCACGTTGTCCCTGCCGTATTCCAGGAATTCCTCAGCGAATGGGAGTTCATTGAAAAGATATGCTTTGGTGGAGTCAGACCAGACATCATAGTTATAGAACCTGCAGGCATCGGGTTCTCCATCGATAACTTTCTTTTTACGCAGTCTGCAGAATCGTGAAAGTGATTCGGAACTGAACTCCTGATGACCCTCTATCTCCCTGTACAGAAGGCATAGATTGGATCTGCCCTGGAGTGGCATCGCGTTTATCTTCAAATTTGCCTTGAGTCTTCTAAGCTCCCTTATAACCTGCTCCTGCTGTGAATTTGTTCTCGTAAGATACAGAATTCTTTTATTATTTTCCGCAGCATATCTAACCGCGGCGCTGAGTCCCATAACAGTCTTTCCAGAACCAGTCGGCGACTCTATTGCAGCACCAATATCGGCTGTTAATGATGTGATGATGAATGATATGATATCATTCTGGTATTCTCTCAGCTTGAAATCCTGTTCAGTGTCCAACGAAGGTCTATTTTTCATATCTAATTATATCTTTCCAAAATGCTGTTAAACATCGATTACAATGAAAATGCATGAATTCAGGATCGAAATGTGGTGAGTAATTCTGAAATATAATTTTTTGAAGAATTAATCTGTGGTTGTGGCGTTTATGCTTACCAATGCAATGGAATAAAGGGAGATAATAGGATTTAGTCTATCCGAGGTGAACCGATTATTGAAATCTCTAGAAATATTCTTGAACCAGACCTAACTTTGAATGTAAGGTTAAACCCGCTGCATGCTGTGCGCATGTTCTTTATGTTTCTTCGTTTCTCTAAATTTTATTAACTGAGTCATTCGACAGAACTTTTTAGGGAATGTGTGTATTTTTGTTTAATGTAAATGTTTATAATATGTAAATATACTGAGATTTTATGGCAAAAACGGTAACTGTGAACCTCGATGATGCGATAGAGAAAAGATTCAGGCAGAAAGCCATGTTAAAGTACGGTCATAGAAAAGGATCGTTAGCAATGGCATTGAATGACGCCCTTGAAAGCTGGATAAAGGATGAGAGTGTGGATTCCCTCAGTGAAAATCTTAATCTCCTTGACAAAGGAATAAAGATGAAAAAATGGAACTTCAAGCGGGAAGAACTTTATGAAAGATGAGTCTTTCTATGACAAACATTCTGATCTATGCTTATGACCTTAGCGAGCCGCGAAAAAGGAGTTGTGCAAACAAATCGTAAAAGATGTTTTCTCGGGCAAGGAGGTGGGAGTTGTATCGGGCCAAATTTTGGTGGAATTATATAACTCACTAACACGGAAACTAGCTGTCCCTGCAGGTTCTGCTAGTAAAATCGTGGAATCTTTCATTTTGTCTAATAACTGGCTGAAAATTAATTATAATGAGAACACTATAAAAACAGCTCTAAGGAGTTCACTTGCCTTCAAGGCCCCTTTTCTAGACACTCTAATCGCTGAAACTATGAAAGAGCCTGGTCTAAACACGATCATCACAGAGAACGAAAAAGATTTCATTAGAATGCCTGGTATGAAGGTTGTGAATCCGATTGTCTTAAAGTCTTAATATTTAATGATCTTCGCTGTTAATTGCGTTCAGTAATTATAAGCATCAGAGAAGTGTGTTGCACAATTCAATAGACCTATGTCATCTCAATGAGGATGTTGTAGCATTGTAACTTTAAGGCAATCTACTGTGCAACGTAATAGGGCTTGGTTACTTTTATCACTTTTCCCATTATTCCCTTCAGGCAGATTATTACAGTTTATGGGAAGTGATCAATCCATGAGGTCCTCATTCCTACTCACAAGGGATCTGTCCTACCTGTCGTACCTTCTGTTTGAACCGATCCAATACTTTCTTGTGCTCCTATTCCCTGCAGCTGTGATTGGTCTTGGTGTAATGCAAGCCAATCACTTTCATGGTTGTAAAACGTTTTATACCGGTATATTGAAAAACCCAAGCAGGTTAAATATTAATTACAAATAATCATTGAAGATGCTGTTTCTCCTTGAGCAATACTTTAAAGATAGTCCAACAAGGAAGAAGATAGTTGAGGGTCTTTTCAGCAGAGGAATATCGGTCAGGAGCGGGAAGTTTTTTTGTGGGGGAATTGAGATTTCACCATCCCAGGTCGCTGTTGCATTGGGTGTCAACAGGCGAACTGTTTACGAAACGCTGAAACAGATCGAGTACAACGAGGCGGTATCGGAAATGATGGAAAACCTTGAACCTGAACTTGATCTCAGTCGCGTATCTCCTCTTCTTGGATCTCAGGTTATTA
>JAKAYJ010000013.1 GCA_021816385.1 Thermoplasmata archaeon | reverse complement strand
TCTGTAAGGTATCTGGACATGGTAAGCACTGTTGCTTCATTTATAGCCATGATAAACAAACCTGTGTTTTCTCTTGTAAATGGAACCTGCAGGGATCTGGGTGTTGAACTTACTCTATTATCTGATGTATGTATCGCCCGTGAAGGTGCAAATTTTAGTATATCTGAGAGTTACACACCTGTAATGGGTTTAAGTCGTACAATTATGAAGTATCCCATATTTGTAAACGGTGAATCAAAGGAAGGGAAGAATTGCGACATAATTTTCCCGCAGGAGATATTTCTTGATAAGGCAAATGATTTCATCCTAACAAATATAATGGAGTACATGTCTATTGCAAGGAGGGAAAGATTAGGAGACATAAACGGAATCCTTTCAAAGGAAAGATCCATATACCTCACTAAATATCTAATGGAAAACCAAGATTTCAGGAATAAGGCATAATAAGATTGAATATTTCAGGATGAATCCTTTACATTTTTATTTCTTACGTTCACAATAGAAAAGGTACCGTAAAAAGAACCGCTACTATGGAAGCTATCAAGTTAACCTGACCTTTAGACAACTCATTTTTATTTTCAAACATAGCTCCAAGAAGTGAATCAATATTGCTTCCCAGAAATCCGGCCACAAGAATAAGGACAAGTGGTTCCCAATCAAGATTTCGCGTTAGAATCACATAGGAAATGGCAATCACAAAGGATCCGAGAAAGGCTGCAAGAGTTCCTATTATGGAAACTCCTCCATTTATTCCAGTTTCGCATCTCTTTAACGTTGTAATCAAGTATGTCCTATCATCAAGGACACCAATTTCTGATCCAAATGTATCAGAAGTAATCGCAGCAAATGCTGCTGCAAACATCACAAAAAATGGAAAACTAAATGGTACAATAAGGTTAGAAATAGCAATCACAACTCCTATTGCTCCACCGTAAGCTACATTTGAAATCTTCCTCTCTCCTCGCGTACCTTCCTGCTGTTTCAACCTCATCTTTTCTTTAAATCTATATTTTGTTGCGAGGTGAGAAAAAAATGCAAATACTATTAACAGGATGAGCCAGTCTATGTTCCCAGCGAAGGAAACAATAGCGCCAATTATAACAGCTCCTATGGCACCTTTTACATCAAACAGTTTGAAAATCTGGGAAAGAACAAATAATATAACCAGTACTATTACAACTTCGAGAACATAATAAAAATTAAAGGCTACGAGCATTAACTAAATTCCCCTTTCAGCTAACCTCTGTTCTTTAGGAATATCGTTTATGTCCTTTCCTTCCATAGAAGACAGACCAGTGGATACATTGCCTATCATCCTGTAATCATCATAATTCTCAACTGCTTCAACAATTGCCCTGGCCATCCTTATTGGGTCAGGAGACTTGAATATGCCACTACCAACAAACACCCCATCTACTCCAAGTTTCATCATGAGTGCTCCATCAGCAGGTGTTGCAACACCTCCCGCAGCAAAATTGACAACAGGCAGTCTTCCAAGCTTCTTGATATCCTTAACAACACCAAGGATTTCTTCCTGTATCTGTTTCATGCTCATCCCATAAAATATATCCTCCGTATCGATCTTTGTTTCTTTCAGGAATAGGTTGGGCATGACATCCTTCCTCAATCTAAGGTAGCTGTCTGCAGCTGTTTCGGCAACCTTGACCATATCATTATTGTTCATCCCCTTAATCAGAGAAACTCCTTCGTTTACCATTCTTATGTGTCTTACAGCTTCCACAACATTACCTGTTCCGGCCTCCCCCTTAGTTCTTACCATTGCAGCTCCTTCAAATATTCTCCTAATTGCCTCAGCAATGTTTCTTGCACCGCATACAGTGGGAATCTTCAATTGCTTCTTGTTCAGGTGAAAGAAAGGATCTGATGGGGTCAGAACCTCGCTCTCGTCAAGCATATCAGCCCCGAGGGCCTCAAGAGTAAGTGCCTCTGATATATGTCCTATCCTTACCTTGGCCATAACAGGAATTGACACTGCATCAATTATTTCCCTTATCTTAGCCGGATCCGCCATTCTTGCAACACCACCTTCTGCCCTGATGTCTGCTGGGACCTTTTCCAGAGCCATGACTGCAACTGCTCCAGCGGTTTCAGCTATCCTGGCCTGTTCGGCGTTGGTAACATCCATGATCACTCCTCCCTTTGTCATTTTTGCGAAGCCGGTTTTAAGGAGCTCTTCACCGAATCTTAAATCCTGAATATTGAGTGCCATCTTTTATCATAGCTTCATTTTAAAAATATATAAAAGGTTTGTCTAAATATCCGTGGAGATAATGAATTCAAGCTCAGAAGTGAAATCCTTCCAGGATAAGGAATGAGAAGATAAAATACGACCCGAACCCAAGCAATACAAAAATACTGAAGATGTTTACAACAAAACTCACCTTCTCCTGATATCTTGCATGGGTTTTGTATATCACCAGGCATAGAAGATAAACATAAACTATTATTCCAATATAGAAGAAGTAGAATGGTGAAATACCATCTGCCTCAATAATACCGAGGCCCGCAGTTAGCCACCATCCTATCTGCATGGGATTCAGAATTCCTGTAAACAGGCCCTTTAAATAACTCAAATCTGCACCGGATTCTGACCTACTTTCCACGTCCTTATTAATCACTTCACGAAGAATTTTAAGTGCAAGGTAAATAAAATATAACCCTCCTAAAATAAAAGTCAAGGGTTCATACGCTTTTAGATCAACATAATTTTTCAGAAGTAGAACAAGGATCAACAGGATTAAATCTGCCGTCATGGCCCCCATTCCAACAAGAAATCCCGCCTTTACACTGCCAAGGGATTTCTTCATTATAACAGTCATGACGGGTCCTGGGGGAGCAGCCATTGAAACTCCAAGTATGAGGCCTATCAATATGGTGTAGATGGTAATCAAACGCAGTAGTATCATAGACTATATTAAAAACGTAACAGTAAGTGAAAGCTTTTAAGAAAATAAGATATTTACAATTATGTCAGAAAAATTGAAAATTAGATGGGACAGCCATGCCTGTTTCGAGATAGAAGGTTCAAAGAGGATAATTATCGATCCCTTCCTGGAGGGAAACCCCAAGGCAACAAGGAAGAAAGAAGATGTAAAAGCCGATATAGTGGTTATTACCCATGGTCACGGAGACCACGTCGGAGATGCGCTTTTCATTGCAAAGAAGAACAGGGCACCCATAGTTACAATGGTTGAATTGGCATGGCTATTGAAGGAGAAAGATGAATCCCTGGAAGTTCATGACTTGAATTACAGCGGATCTGTAACCATAAACAAGGTCAAAATAACTGCAGTTCCGGCATATCATTCCTCATCATATGAGGGGAAGTATGCAGGAAATCCGGGTGGAATGATCATAGAAATGGATGGGAAAACACTGTATCACGCAGGGGACACTGGAGTTTTTATGGATATGGAACTGATAGGAAAGATGTATCATCCAGAAATTGCAATGTTACCCATAGGGGGACATTACACAATGGCACCGAAAGAAGCTGCAATAGCAGTTGAAATGATCAAGCCACAGATGGCCATTCCGATGCATTATGGAACATTTCCAGCCATAGAACAGAATCCAGAAGAGTTCAGGAAGGAAGTTGAAAGGAATTCAACAAGCAAGGTAAGGATAATGTCAATTGACCAGACTATCGAGGTCTGATCTGGACTCTGATTTTTATATATTTTCATCCAGTCGGAACTGCCTGGTACCCCTGATATCCTTAAGTGGTTCGAGTTCAGGATCTTCCAGGATAAATCTCTTAATGTCATTTTCCCTGCCAGTAATCTTGATATATCTTGTTCTCCCATACCTGCCTAGACTCTTCACAGTTGTATTGATCATTCCAAAATCCTCAAGTTCAGATATGTAGTCACTAACCCTCCTTGAGGTAAGTGGTTGAATACCTATATCCCTGCATAGATCTGCATATAAGCTTGAAACCTCTCCAGTTGTTGCTGAATTAGGATGCCTCTCTCCCGATAGAATGACCGAAAGCAGGACTATCTTTGAATGCGTTGGCTGGGTTTTAACAGTTTCCCTGATTACATCAATTTCCAGTGTATCTCTAGCCTTGTAGACGTGATTAACACTAACCCTGTCGGAACTTTCCCTTATTGCCATCTCAATGGAAATCCTCATCAGGTCTATTGCCTTTCTTGCGTCACCGTGCTCTCTTGCACCAATGGCAGCACAGAGTGAGATTGCCGCCTCTTCATAGCTTTCTGTATTCAGGACCTTTGTGACTCTTGGATAAAGAATATCCTTAAGTTCTTCTGCATTGTATGGTGAAAACATTACAGATTCCCTGCTCATTCTGCTCTTGACCCTGGGGTCGAGCCTTTCATAAAATGAGGAGTCATTGGTGATGCCTATAATAGTCCCACCTGCACCTGTGTCTTCTCCCATTAGCTTTAAAATAACGTAGAGAGAATCACCTCCATTCTTTTCTACCAGCTTATCTATTTCATCAAGAACAAGAATGAGTATCTTTCCACTCTCCCGGATTTTGATAACGAGTTCATCATATATCCTGTCAAGAGTCCAGCCTGAAGGAGGAATTGTTGAGCTTCCGGGGATGCATTTTGAAAGGTTTACAAGTATGGAATATGGTGAATCATAGGTCTGGCAATTCACATAACAGGTTGCAACTCTATCGCCTATCTTCTCTTCAAGCATCCCCGTAACATACCTTGTAACGGACGTCTTTCCGGTCCCTGTTTTTCCATAAATCAATAAATTATTGGCAGAAAAGCCCCTGATAAGTCCACTGAGGGAGGCTACCATTGTGTTGATCTGGCTTTCCCTATGGGGAAATTCGTCAGGTTGATGAATGACTGAAAGTATAGATAAATCGCCCTTCAGGGCAATATTTTGAGTTTCATATTTGTCAAATGGATTCATCAGTGCACCGTAACTCCTCATAATTGAGACTACCATAAAAGCATTTTTAATACGAAACTGATAACATATCTGATCACAGGTAGATTCATTTCCGGAATGGTGACATATCTTCACCCAGATATCTGCTTATTGCACCCACTAGGTACATAGATCCAGTTACAACCACGAAATCAGAGTCCTTTATAGCTTCCCTGTACGCTTCTATGGGATCATGGATTACCCTGACGCTTTTGAATGTTTTTTCTGCCATTGGCTTCAATTTTTCAGGATCTACCTTCCTGTCAGGTTCCTCTGGAGTGGTCAGGATAATATCGTCTGCACATGTTGATATGTTGTGAAGGTAGGAAAAATGATCCTTATCTGATAACATGCCGACAACAAGCAGTGGCTTCTTATGGTATATTTCTCTTATGGACCTTGATAATGTCTGGGCTGCAGATGGATTGTGACTTGAATCTAGAATAACCAGTGGATTTGTCCTAACCACGTCCATCCTGCCGGGCCATCTGGCATTGGACAATCCCTTTTCAACATCTTTCCTGCCTATATTTTCATCAATACTTTCCAGTGCAGTTATACTTGTTCTGGCGTTGTCTACCTGGAAGTTTCCTATGAGGTTCAGGTCTATTTTATACTCTTCTGTTGGCGTTGTGATCCATATCCTCGATCCTGTATCCTTTACCTTTATGCCTGAAACCTTGGTATACTCGTAACTGTTCAAATATTTACTATTCCTGAGCTCTGCGATCCTTTTTATCACCCTCACAGGCTCCGCCTTATCCTCTCCAGTCACGACAGGAATTCCCTGCTTTATTATTCCACCCTTTTCCCTTGCAATTTCTTCCAGGGTTGTCCCAAGCCTGTCAGTATGTTCATAGCTGATTCGTGTTATGACGGAAACAATTGGGGTTATAATATTTGTCGCGTCGAGTCTTCCTCCAAGACCTACCTCTACGGACGCATATTCCGCTTTCTGGTCTTTGAAGAACTGAAAAGCCATTTCAGTGGTTACCTCGAAAAATGTTGGGTTCCTGTTCTTACTCTTTCCCTTATTTATGTAATCCCTGTAAATATCAATGTAATGTTCTATCTCTTCATCATTTATCCTCCTGTCCTGAAGGAATATCCTTTCGTTGAAATCAACAAGGTGAGGTGAAGTGTACAATCCGGTTTTCCCTTTGAGTCTAAGGACATTAAAAATCATGTTTGAGACGGATCCCTTCCCGTTCGAACCTGTAATATGTGCACTCTTGAAATCTTTATGAGGGTTTCCGAAATATAAATCAAACTCTCTCATGGTGGAAAGGTCATACTTTATCCCTTCCCTTTTCAATCTGTATATAAATTGAAGATTTTCGTCTCTCAAGCGATTGGTAAGACTTATCACATATATATTGATTGCAATAATTTAAGTCCTATTTGTGTGAAAAAGTCCTTCTTACAATGAGAAAGAATATATGCAATATGCAATCTCCATGAACATGCCAACAGTACACAGATATCTTGATGATGCATACAGAGTTGAAGGCGAGGGAAAGGTAGTATTCAATGAGTTCACTGATATTATTGTAGATGACAGTATCCTTTTTCCAACCTCATATGGCCAGCCTAATGACAAGGGAAAGATAGTTATTGATGGAAAGGAATTTGAAATAATCGATGTCTGGGACGATGGAGATGGAGTACATCTTATTTCCCACGATACATATCCAAGTGATAGCAAGGGAAAGACAATCAAGCAGATTGTAGACTGGCCAATAAGATATAACCATATGAAATTCAGAACTGCACTCAGGATTCTTGCGGGGCTTGCATACAAAAAATATTCCGCACCTCACAGGTTGAACCAGACTTACGAAGATTATGCCTGGATCGATCTGGAGATCCCGGATATATCTGAGGAGATTGTAAAAGAGCTGGAAACTGAGACGAATCAGTTTCTGAAGAGTGGGGTTGAACCAACATATAGCACCATATCAAAGGAAGAGTTCATGAAAAATGATACCCTGATGGCCTCAATCAAGGGGAAGGTCCCTGATATACCTGAGATAAGAATAGTCAAAATAAATGGGTTGCCGGACCAGATGGAAATGGGAACCCTGGTAAAGAATTCCAGCGAAGTTGGTCAGATTAAACTCAAGACAAACCTGATCAAGGGAAAGGTAGGAACAAGAGTTAACCTGTCTCTCGAGTAAACTCTTCTTTCATTTTTTGCCGGAAATGTGCGGATATATTTATTATCAAATGCGTAATTCTTGAATATGGAAATCAAGAAGGCAATAAATATAACTGAAATTCTTCTGGCTTCCGTAATTGCTTTACTCACAATTCTTATAACGCTGTTTCTTTATCTAGATTATGTAATAAAGGGAGAGCCACATTTTTCATCCTATGCAATTGATTCGCTTTTCTTCCTGATCCATAATGCAAGAATAACCTTCCTGATAAGCACATTAATATTTATCTTAATTGCCGTCTTAAGCACAGCATATTACCTGGCAAGGAGTGATCCAGAGCCCTCAAAAACTGGAAATTTTTCAAGAATTCCCATTGCACAGGGATTTCTGTTTCTCTTCCTCATGCTATCCCTTCTCTCATCCGTCACACCATCGGTGCCAGGGCTTGACAAATTAATCGGAAAATTTGGACTGGCTGCATATTATGAACAAACTGCAATAATGTTTTCCCTGGTGATCGGTGTCCTGTCCATAATAATGATACCCTTAATCCAAAAGGATACAGATAGACCGGTTCTTATGGCACTAATGACTGGAAGTGAAGAAAGGAATGTCTATAACTATTTTTATACTGTTATACCGGCAGCACTTGCTTCAGTATTCTTTTACATTTTCTATGGATTCACAGGTTATGATATAATATTTTTCTTCATGATATTCCTTATTCTTTTCATCTTTGTCAAAAGATATGGTCTTATAATGGCATTCATGCTGTTGACCCTCACTTTCGGCTCAAACTCCATAGAACTTGTTGCAAAGCCAGTAACTGGAATTATTTACCCCATTCTAATACTTGTATTTGCATTTCTGGGATTTATATCCAGTCTCTTCTTCAATGCAAAAACACCTGCAGTTACGGAGACTAACAGCAAGGAAGATTCAGGTGGAACTGTTAAGGATGGAATATCTGATCTAAAACCTACTCCCAATCAGGTCAAATTTAATGATAAAAACAGGCTTACAGATTCAAGGGAACTGAAGGATCAGCTATTTATCAGAGGTGTCTGTCCTCACTGTGATTCTGTGGAATTTTACATTAAAGATAGTGGAGATTTGGAATGTAAAAAATGCAAGAGTATGTGGATTGGAAGAGAAACTGAATTTCAGTCATTCAAGGTTGGGAGAAACAGGAATTACCGGGTCTGAGTCTTTGGTCACGATCATCAGGACAGCAAAAACTATTGCAGGAATGAACACGATAAGGGATAATGTTAAGCTGACAAAATAAGCAAGAAATCCACCAAGAAATGTCCCTGTAACAAAACCAAAGGAAAAAAAGCTCTCATAAAAGAAAACACCATCTCTTGGGCTTTCAGTTTTATTAATATAACTGAGTATTTTTGAGAAACCCATGCTACTTCCAAATCCCGATATTGCCAGGGCAATGATCAGCAATGGAACGGTAAACCCAAACATCAGGATTAAGGGGAAAGCCGAGAGCAGGCTGGAAATTATGGTAAAATTCCTCTGCTTTGATATCCTGGAGAAGTTTGCGACAATTGAGCCAATTGCAAACATCAGCCAGTATATGGTGAGAAGTATGCCTATGAGCAGATAGGAATAGTTACCTGTTCTTATGATGGGAACAATTACAAAGATCACAAATCCCATACCTATTCCAGAAAAGGACATGGGGAGAACCATCCTGTAGTTTAGTTTCATCATTATTTTACGCTTTGGGCGCTCCTTTCTGTCAATTGGCTGTAAAATAAGTCCAACAACGGATACAGCAAGAACAAAAAGGTATACTGAATAAAAACCTATATATTGCAGCATTACTCCGGAAAAAAGAGGGAATATTCCTGTTGGTATGGACCATGCAGCCGAATATTTCTCTGCCATTCCATCCCTGTCCAGCAATCCAGTCTCTATTTCCGCTGAAATCCACCACATGCTCTGGAAGAATCCTGTAAAAATTATTATGAGAAGATAAGAGTCTGAGTCATTTATCCTCATTAATAACAGGATAGATGCCACTATAAGAACAATATACGGGACCTTCAATGCTATATTGAGATGTGTTCTACCGGATTTTCTATACAGGTAAGAAATCAAGATAAATGGAAGGGATGAAGATGTACCAATTGCCCCAATTTGAAAATAATTATAATGAAGGGATACCAATCTTAAGGGGAATGTGAAGCTCAACCAGAACCACGCCATGGAGAAAAGTATTGTTGATATGGAAAAAATATATGGAGTTTCTATGGAGAAAGATGTATGGCGCATTCTTTCCGGAATGATTTATTTATTAATAGTCATTTTCCAGAAAATGGAAGATGATACATTTAAGGATATCTTTCAAATTCAAAAAACCAGAAGGATTCAATTAATTTTTATACATCTTAGTATTTACAGATAGATTATAATGGTAACAAAGCCAGCAAGAATGTATACAAAAATATCAGGTCCTGCCTATACAAGAAGAGACTTTATGGGAGGAGTACCTTATCCAAAAATAACAACATTCACACACGGGAACCAGAAAAGAGATTTCCCAATTGAATTCAGAATGATAGCCGAGGAAAGCTGCCAGATAAGGCACAGTGCACTCGAAGCCGCCAGGATATCAATAAACAGAAAGGTTAGTGAATCCTTGGGATTGGATAATTATTACTTCCAGATCAGGCCATACCCTCATCACGTAATTAGGGAGCATAAGATGGCTACCGGCGCTGGAGCTGATAGGATTTCAAGTGGAATGAGAAATGCTTTTGGAAAGCCTGTCGGTACTGCTGCAAGGGTTCATGCAAATGATATAATAATGGTTGCAAGAGTAACTCCTGAAGGGGCAAAACAAATGAAGGAAGCCCTTCACAAAGCATCAATCAAGCTTCCCACCCCATGCAGAATAGAAATAACCAAGGGCAAGGATATAGCAGGGAAAATAGGCATTTAATTTTCTATATTCTAAACCAACCGAATTATATATTTCTAAAAGAAAGCTTTTATTAATATAGTTTGTATGTGACTCTTATGAAAGTATGCCCTAACTGCAGTTCAGTAATGGACGATAATGCGACGATCTGTACCCAATGTGGATATCAATTTGATGCTGCTCCATCATCATCTGGTGTAGATTTAAACCAGCAAACTGGTGGTTCTATTGGTGAAAGAATAAAATATTGTCAGAACTGTGGGACCGCAAACACACTTTCTAGCACTGTATGTTCAAATTGCGGGAGTTCTAAATTCTCTTCAACACCAAGGGTTGATAACAGACCAACAGGAATAACTATTCTTGCGATTCTTGGTATATTGGGTTCCTTACCTGAACTTTTAATAGGATATATATTTACTATTGGTTTTCCTATTATTGGAGTACCTATAATAATTGTTGGTGCACTTTTCCTAATTGCATCTATTTCATTGTTTTCCGGAAAGGAATGGGCAAGAATACTTATAATGATCTTTTCTGTCCTTGCATTAATAGCTATACCAGTAGGAACGATCTTGGGTATCATTTTCCTGTATTATTTCACCAGACCACACGTGAAACAATATTTTCAGAGGCAAAATCTAAACCCACTATAATGATCTTAAAATTCATTTTATATCCATATTTCTCTAGTACCCTTAATTCCTGTAAATTATATGTCTAGAGACTTTTAAAATAACTCTTTCTTTGTCTCTCTACTTCCTATAAAGTCCTGGATTAATTTTGCAGCCAGCATAGAGGTATTTCCATTATCAAAATCCGGCGTGAATTCAAGAACATCGAATCCATGAATCTTTCTGGCTAGCTTCCTTATGAGGTATCTTACATCAACATCATTCAGTCCAAAAGGTTCAGGTGTTCCCACACCAGGTGCGAAGGAAGGATCGATTCCATCCATGTCTATGGAAAAATAGATTTTATCCCTTAATCTGCCTTCAATTTCTGACAGACATCCATCAATTCCTTTCTTCCTGATCTCATCGGCGGACACAAATCTCACTTTATGATAATCTGGATCCTCAAACTCTTCCCTTGATGTTGATCTTGTACCAAAGGAAAATATCCTGCTTTCTCCAAGAACATCCAGTGCTCTATGAGTAACACATGCATGATTGTGCTTGTTTCCCATGTATGAATCCCTGAAATCAGAATGGGCATCAATTATCACCATGCTCGCATCCCTGAAATTTCTGATAGATCCACCGGTAATGGAGTGCTCCCCTCCTATCATTACCGGGATTTTCCCGTCCCTTGTAATTATTGAAGTTACCTCTTCTACAAGATCGACGGTTTCAGATGCATCCTCATTTACCTGTATATCACCTATATCACAGATTGGAAGTTCAGAAAAATCAACCTCATAATTAACGTCAAAGGACTCTAGATTGTCATAAGCCCTTCTAACTTCTGCCGGTCCCCTTGAAGATCCTCTCCTGAAGGAAGATGTATAATCGAATGGAACTCCAAAAATTACGTACTTTGCATCTTCATAGTCAAATGTAGCATCGGCAATTCTTTTAAGTGACGCAAGTGCACTTAATTCTGCAGCATGATCCTTCTGGTTCCCATTGCTTCCCAATATGATACCTCAGTTCCTGCTTTTACTTTGTCTATCTGATCCGGCTCAAGTGGTAGAACAAACGTTTCATAAGTTTCACTATCCATGAGCTGTGCCTCATTATTTGCAACACTCAGAACCTGTGCATTCTTCTTTTCTATTATGGGTACCTTAACCTTGTGCTTTACTGGAAAAACGACGCTTTTTTTCTGGTTATCAAATATTCCGATAGCAACGATCCTTGCCTTTGCCTCACCATGTTTCCCTGGTTTAGAAAGGTTAATTTCCATTATTTTACACGGGGTTTCATCAACCATCATGTACCTGCCTACTTTCAACTCTCTTACTTCTGCTTCCTGCCATCCCATTAAATCACATCCTTTTAATTCAACATCAGATCATAATCGATCAAGATCCAATATGGTCTCAACCTGATATATAATGTAACTATATAATAAATACGTGTTCTATTAGGAAACATGAGTGAGATTAAGCTAGATAAAAGTATAAAAGAACTTTTAGTTCTATTCCTCATTCTCGTTCTTATAGTACCAGTCATTACAATCTTCTCATTCGATCTTAAATTTTACTATATTCCAGAAAGTGAAATAGGCAGGTTTTACATATATTCCATGATTTATTCCACACTTGGAATTCTCGCTGCAATAATAATAGCCAGGATGTTCAGGAAGGAAGAAAGAAGCGTAATACCTAACACAATTAGACTGGTTCTCGGTATATTATTGATTGTTGATGGTGTTCTCCAGTTTCAACCTGAGATGCCTTACGGGTTCCTGTCAGTTGTTATCGGTCCATCAATTCAGGCAATTAATAATGCAGGAATTGAGAGATTCTTGATGATAGCATATAATACATGGCTGCTGCACCCATTTCAGTTTGATGCCTTAAGTGGTGCTCTCCAGATATTTATTGGTGCATCATATTTATCAAACAGGAGTGCAAAAGCCCTGAAATACATCAGCATCATTTCTATCATCTGGGCTATAGTCATCTGGATATTCGGTGAAGGCTTTGGAGGAATACCTGAGAGTGGTGTATCTCTTTTGACAGGTTTCCCCGGTTCAGCACTCATTTATATTATTTTGGCAGTGCCTTACGTCTCAGCAAGGTTCAACAACATAAAATTCCTTCAGAAATACTTTATATATTCTGTATCCGTTATTTTCTTCATTGGGGCAGTGCTTCAGCTCATACCGGGAAACACCTTCTGGACAAAAGGACAACTCTCATACGATATTTACATGAATATTAACCAGCAGGGAGAAAATCCTGTTGTTTATTACATATTGAATCATACATATGTGTATTTGCTATTCAGGGAGAGCTACATCAACCTATTCATGTTTCTACTCATGCTTGCTGCAGCCATATTGATTGTATTATATCTCAAAGCAGGATTGGTACTTGCCATTGTTTTTACAGGTATCTCATGGGTTCTATTCCAGGATATGGGTATCTATATACTCCCTGCAACGGATCCTAACACTGGTCTTCCGCTATTACTTTTGCTTGTCATATTGATGGAAATAGGTCTTCAAGTTAACAACAAAATAAACAAAAGAGAATCAGTCCAAAGTGTTTCTGTTTCATAATAAGATCAAATTAAATATAACCATGAAATATACGGAAAATAACGAAGGGTTTGTGGGGTAGCCTGGTATCCTTCCAGCTTCGGGAGTTGGAAACCCCGGTTCAAATCCGGGCAGACCCACTATTGACCATCTTAAATTTGCTTCATAAAATTCATAAAGTAGGTAGAACAGGCACCTTTTTAACAACATCCAAAGGTGTTTGTACTTCTAAGAATTAACTCAATAACAGTATTTTTAAGCCCTTAGTATATAAATATGGTATGATAGAAATAACGATGAATTCATAGGCATATGCTAAATCCTGATTGGCTAAGTTGCCAACTTAACAAGCTTAGGGACTAGTTTTTCAATCTAACGGGTTTTTAAATTTTATTTTCTCACTCTGTCCATGCCCGATAAACTTTAGCTGAAATGAAAAAGTTAACTTTCAATCTTCCAAAGCGAACCTTAAGAGTTCAGGAGTGGATTATGACATAACTCAATGAGATGAGGTCAAAGGTTATGTATTGGCCGATCATCAAAGCCATGGAAAGGAAATGAGTGGTGATAAAGCGCATATGAATGGTACCCATTGCAAGCCTGACTCTTCAGGGGTCGTTCCAATGGTTGACCCAGCAAAATGCGAGGCGAAGGGTGAGTG
>JAKAYJ010000190.1 GCA_021816385.1 Thermoplasmata archaeon | reverse complement strand
CTGAAAGATTTTGGAATCCCAATCAGGATTGCCATAGGTCTGGAGAGTGCCAATGACCAAATCATGAGGAATTCCATCAATAAGGGAAGCACTTTCGCAAAGTATGTCAAGGCTGCAGAGGCAGTAAGAAAAATGGGTTATGAACTGAGAACATACCTCCTGTTCAAGCCTTTGTTCCTCTCTGAGGAGGATGCCATAGCTGACATGATAGATTCAGTAAGGAAATCAGCCCCATATTCCACGGATGTTTCTGTTAATCCCATGAATATTCAGAAGAACACAATGGTCGAATACCAGTGGAAAAAAGGACTTTACAGGCTCCCAAGACTCTGGAGCCTCGCAAGGATACTCCTGGAATCCAAGGATTTTGGGACGCAGGTAGTATCTTACCCGACAGGAGGAAACAAGGAACGTGGAATACACAACGAATCCCCTGATCCAAACCTGCTGCAGTTAATCTATGATGGTTCACTCAATCAGGATTTCAAGGAACTTGAAGACTACTACAAGTCAGCTGACAAGAAAGAATATTTTGCATCTTTGGCTGCAGAGCAGATAAACCTGAGTCAACCTGACTTTGAGAGGCTTATAAGCAGGACTTCAAACGCGTCAGTTCTAATCTGAACCGTCAAAGCTGTATAAGCCATTATTTTTACTATCACCGCTGGTTGCTTCAAGGACATCACGTCTTTCCATCTCCTGATCAAGTCTATCTGCGACCATGATGGCCCTTCTTACTATTGTGTCCCAGTACTTTGGAACGTCTTCCCGAGGAATTTCCTCGGCAACTACGTCGCTCCCGCCAAATTTAACAACCATCCCTGTGTACTCTCTTCCGGTTTTTTCCTGAAGCATCTTAAGATAAGATGCAAGTTGTGTCTTATGATATTCTTCGATCTTGTCTGAACTTGTTGAGCTCTTCAGTTCAATGGCTTCATTCCTCTGATCATGCAGGAGATCTATAACTCCAACGAAATCTATCCTGTCGAACCCCATATAATGCCAAGTATGCGGGATTGAATAATATAGCCTGTATTCAGCCCGATATCCCTGTTCCTTAACCAGGTTCTGGATATGATTGTGGAGGGCAGTTCCCCTGAACATGTTAAGTTTATCCTTCAGGGTCTCCTCCTTCTCGCCTAGCTTTCTTTTTATTTCCTGTTCTGCACTGAATGAAAGGCCGCTGATGCTGAGCCTGTTGAGAGGTATTTTCTTGGTATAGGGCTTCCCTTCAACAAGACCCTTGAAAAGTGCTTCTATCTCATCCCTTCTTTCCATGTCCAAAGGTTAATTGATTAAAAGATTAAAAGAATGTTCAAGGATTGGAACGAAGACCATACCTCATACTTTCAGGAAATTGTCACCGATCAGCTAAATAAATAAGCGGTCAAGGCATATTGTAATGCATTGAAGCTCAGGGAGTTAGGAGAACGCGGCATAATTAAAAACATATTCAGCAGTTTTAATCTGGCCCAGGAAAAGGATGATTGTGCAACCCTGGACCTGGGAGGTGAAACCATCCTTTTAAGCACTGATATCCTCAGAGAATCTACACATTTTCCACATGGTGCAAAACCCAGACAGATTGGGAAATTTGCAGCCAATGTGAATCTCAGTGATATAGCAGCCATGGCGGGCCAGCCCATAGGAATGCTGATTTCGTATCTTTTAAGACCCGATATGGAAGAGGGCACTTTCAGAGGGATAGTTGAAGGCATCAACGACGCCTTAAAGTTGTTCGATGCAGAGATACTTGGGGGAGATACAAAAGAAGGGAGTGAAACTGTCATCTCCGGAACCGTAATTGGTAAACAGGAAAAATCACTGGTAAGAAGAAGATCTGATATCAAAAGTGGTCAGATACTTGGCGTTACAAACAATCTTGGAAGGGCTGCATCAGGATATCTGTTTCAAAAATACGGATACCAGAAATCACGGGCCGTGGATATGATCCTTGATATAACCCCAAGGATAAGGGAGGCTCAGGCAATAAGCAGGCATGGCGGAAAGTTCATGATGGACCTTTCCGATGGTTTGTTTTCAAGTATATGGCAGATGAAGGAAGATTACGGATACGGATTCCGCATTGTTGAAGATGAACTCCCTGCAGACAGAAATGTGAAGAAAGCCTCCGAACTTTCCGGAATCCCGATGACGGACATAATGTCTGGATTTGGTGGTGAATATGAATTGCTTTTCACCATAGACAACAGCGAATACAAGTCATTTGCAGAAGAAATGGAGTCTGAAAATATTCATGTAAGTTTCATTGGAGACGTATGGGAAGGAAAAAACATAATCTATAATGGAGAGAATTGGTCAGATATAACAAACAGAGGATATGAGCACTTCAGCAAAAAACCGTTTTCGTAATGATTTGAAAATTTTAGTTTGGGACGAATTTCTTATCGTCCTTTTTAGTATCGTTGTCAGGTTCAAGAAGTTCTTCTTTCAACCTGTTCCTTATTCTTAGGGCCTCGTCCTTCAGCTCTTCCTTATACTTGTGAAGCCTTTGTTTTATCATACTATATTATGTACATATATCCTATAAATATTTTTCGTTATATCTTTGCTTGAAAATATTTCGCATTTATTCAATTACGTTCTAATTTCTGTCGGTCAACTGTCAGACGAACGGTAAAAATGCACCATTTGCTCATTTTTCAGGCCCATAGAAAGGGCTTTGATATTGAAAATTACTCCATGGTTGAAGTAATATGATTAGAACTGCTGAAATAAAATTATTAGAGGAAATCAGAAAGCTCGATGCAGAGAGAATTGGAATAAAGGAGTTAAGAAAGCATAACACGAATCTCTACGGATACTACTTCTCCTGGCTGGTGAAGAAGGAGAATACATTGATCAGGAAATATATAAAGAAATACGACAAATGGCCAGAACTCCCAGGCACAGTTGTGGTTCCAAAGGTTTTTTCCAGAACAGTAAATGTAATTTGAAATGGATCTCTTTAACATTGTGGGGGTAGCTTAAGTCCTCCCGCAACCAGATAGATGATCGTATCTCTGTATTCATGAGCCTTGAACCCGTAAGAACGCTTG
>JAKAYJ010000189.1 GCA_021816385.1 Thermoplasmata archaeon | reverse complement strand
ACATAAAGGTCTGTTACCTTGCATATGCAATCCTCACAATGCTCCAGCACAGGATAGAGGGAACAGGAATGTCTGGAAGCGATGCACTTGAATTGCTGAGCCATGGATACCGCGTGCATCTCATGGATTCCGAGTCAGGTTTGGAATGGAAAGCAGAGGTGGAACTCTCAAAGAAGCAGGAAGAGATCAGGAACCTAGTGTATAAAAGTCAGTGAAAAGTTAGGTAATTACATCACCTTGTATAAATTATGCATGATCTGAATTCAATACCCACTCATGGAAACTAATGATTTTGATCTTAGGGTGGTCTATTACTATACTGCTCTTTTCCATTACTATCACAATTCCATTAGCAGTTTCATACTTCTCGAGGAATTTCTTTAGGTGGTCTATTTCCCGCTTCATATTGGATGGGTTCAAGTCATAGCAGACCTGTATGGCTTGAACCACCTGATTACTTCTTGTCACAATAAAATCTATTTCATAACCTTCATGGGAGAAGTAAAACACATCCATGCCGGAATCCTTTTCCTTTAATCTTAACAATTCTATGTAGACGCAGTTTTCAAGCAGTTTTCCAAAATCATCTGATTTCTTAAATAGTAATGTGAAGCCTGTGTCTACCAGGTAAAGTTTCTTTCTTGACTGATGCATCTTTTTATAACTGGGTGAAAATTTCATATTCATAATGAAGAAAAATACGTTTTCTGCGTAACTGACATAATTATTCACGGTTTTCTTGCTTATTTCGACATTTAAAGACTTTAAAAAACTGAACAATTTTGAGGAACTAAATGAGGATGAGTACGAATTTATTGCATATCCGATCACTAATCTGAGTATGGAAGCATCAGCCACCCTGTATCTATTCATAATGTCATTGAATAGTATGGAATCGTAGTATGATGATAATATTCTTCTTTTAGTATTTTCATTATCTGCGTATGAAATCTCAGGAAATCCTCCGTAAGTGATGTATTCAAGTGCATATTTTTTTAGTTTTTGAATTTCAGAATACATGGATAACCTGTTCAAGTCCAAATTTTTGGCCCGTACGTATTCTTTGAAAGAAAATGGATACATGATATAAGTTAGATTTCTTCCAGCGAGTGACGTCGAAATCTCAGCGCTAAGCAACTTCGATGAAGATCCGGTTAGAAATATGTGAAATTTGCCTGCGTCATAAAATCTCCTGATTGCTTTATCCCAGTTTTCAATGTTCTGAATTTCGTCGAAAAAAAGGTATACCTTATGCTTCTCATCTACTTCTGTTAAAGAATAAAATGTGTCCATAATAAAATCAAAATCCCTCGCTTCGAGACCCACGAACCTCTCGTCCTCGAAGTTGATATACAGAATATTGCCTCTAGGAACTCCATTTTTTTGAAGCGTTTTAATTATATTGAAAATTTCATATGTTTTTCCAGATCGTCTTACTCCAGCGATAACTATTATCTTGTTTACCGACAGGTCTATTTCAATATCCCTGGCAATTGGGTCCGGAAACTTCATGGTTATGGATTCAGCTATAGCCCTCCTTGCAGACTCATTATTGATCATATGTTTATTCATGGAAACATAATTAATATATTTTCGTTTCTCTCAAGAAACATATCTAAACATATTTCAGAAAAATACCCATAATACGGCCTGACTGTTAAGGTGAATATCTACAAAGCGCACTGTAGATAAAACAATGTGGAGCAACTCAGTCACTCTCTCGCAGATCAGTAATACAATTTTTTTAGGCTTTATGACAACATCTTTTAGATTGGACGTCTTATTCCAATCAAACAGACAAATTGGAAAGAAGCCCCATAGAAAAGAACTATGCAATTTGTAATGGCAAGTGAATTCTGTCCACATTCGAATGTAGGTAGATATGATTTTAGCCACCTGTATAAGCATTGAACATTGCTCTTACTATTGCAGACCGATCATATCAGTTCATTTATTTTCTCTCATAGAATTATTCGGTTACCCTTTCATGAAGAGGTTCGTATATTTCCCCTTTATAGTAAAATTATAGTAAAATAGAGCGGAATGCAACAAACTTTATGGAAATATGAGGACTCTCGTACTGGAGATTTTTGCATAAGGGACGGCTATCCGATTTACAACCATATAATGGCAATTACGCAATGTCATCTCTTTCAAAATATCTTAAACCATTTATTTCTTCCTAGGTAATGAGAGTCTGAGTAGTCAACATTATGATCCATTATGAAGGCTTGTTTGTGTTTTATCTATTGATTATATTCATATAATCATATGCCGTTGTTATAATTCACTTCCCAAAACGAAGTATAAATACCACGCAGCTAAGAATTATTGTTCAAGGGTGTACTTTTATTGTACTTCAGAAAAAATTTGGATCTCTTCAACATTCTGGGGGTAACTTCAATCCTCCTGCCACCAGATATATGATCGTATCTCTGTATTCCTGTGCCTTGAAACCATAAGATCGCTTGAATGCTGTTCTTATCTTGTTGTTTAGGTCTTCAACAACAGCAGAATTTATTCCGGATCTTATTGCTTCCAGTACGCCATCAATGTGCTTCTTCATGGTCTTTCCCAGTTTGATGATATCAGGCATCCTTGATCTGTATGCCCATGATATCCATTTCCTCAGATATTCCTCTGCAATCCCAACATTAAGGTGCCATAGCCTCTGGAGTGCGATCTTGAAATGGTATGCATGAGAGGTCTGGAGATCAAGGGATTTCACAGACATGAGGCGATCCCTCTCTCTGTCAGATAGATCAGAATAATTCTTCAGCCAGTCATATCTTGTGTGTTTCAGTATTGCATTTTCCCTTGTCTCTTTCCTTCTTATCCTGTCAAGGGTATCATTCATCATCTTTATGACATGAAAATGATCGAATACTATGGATGAGTTTGGAAAATATTCCCTTGCACCGGATATGTATGATGGATCAAGGAAAGGATGCTTCGTAATGAATCTTTCAAACACATCTGATTCCTTTCCCTCCTCTATGTGTATGACCCTGCTGTTCTTTATGTCATAAAATAATGTTACGTAGACATGATGTTTCTCAACTGAGAA
>JAKAYJ010000188.1 GCA_021816385.1 Thermoplasmata archaeon | reverse complement strand
CCGATCTATAGAGTTCATGCCTTTCTTAACATATGCTTCAGCATCTATATTTCTTGACGATTTACCACTGCTGTTAATCGAAATGATCTTTCCATTCATTCTTAACAGTGCGAATCCATCCCCTCCAAGCCCACAAAGATTATTCTGGGTCACGGCAAGAACAGCACTTGTTGCTATGGCAGCATCAGCTATATTGCCTCCATCCTCAAGCACCTTTATACCGGTTCTCGAGGCATGAATGCTTGACGTGGACACCATGGCACTTAGAGACATTATATCTGGTCTTGTTCTCATAGCTCCTTCAGTTCCTTTGTTGCTCCATGTGAGATAACCTCACAACCGTCCTTCTTCACTATGACATCATCCTCTATTCTGACTCCGAGTTTACCTGGAAGATAAATTCCAGGTTCATTCGTTATGGCCATATTTTCCTTGAGTGGAAAGTCCAGAGTATAGGAAAGAGCACTGTGATCATGAACATCCAGCCCAATCCCATGACCAAGTGAATGAATGAAGCGCCCCTTGTATTTTGTCGAATCAATCACGTTCCTGGCCTTTATATCCACATCCTTACCGTTGGCATCTGCCCTGATTAGCTTCATTGATTCAGACTGGGCTCTGTAAACAACTTCATACACCTCTTTCAGCTCTTCAGAGGCTCTTCCAAAACAGACTGTTCTGGTTACATCAGAACAGTAATCGTTGTATAATGCGCCGTAATCTATCAGTACTCCATCTCCTTTTTTCAGTTTCCTCAGTCCTGGAGAATAATGTGGTTGTGAAGCATTTTCTCCGAAGGCAACTATTGTGGAAAAGGATGGTCCATCTGCACCATTCTTCATCATTTCATATACCACTCTTGCGGCCACCTCTTTCTCTGTCATCCCTTCCTTAAGGGAAAGGTGGACTGCATCGATGGAATCACTGGCAATCTTTGCTGCTTCCTTCAGGTAATTAATTTCAACACTGTCCTTTATGATTCTTGCCTCCTTTATGGAAACTGAAACATCAACAAAGTCCTTATCAGGAATGATCCTGAGTAAATTCTTATAATTTTCAAGCGATAGAGATGCATAGTTCAGTCCAACAGTGTTATATTTCTTTAGTCCATCTCTCATCATCGTTTCATATTCCTGTCGAGTCTTGAATATCTTAACTTCCAGACCCGTCCTTTTGGCTGTTTCCTCCTCAAGGATAGAAGTATAAATGGTTGATCCCTCAGGCCTTGCAACAATGAACGATCCCTCAAATACTCCTCCAGGTGCCTTAGTTATGTACTGGAATGTCTTATCAAGAGAATTTTCTCCGCCATTAATGATCAGAATGGCCTCGCTTTCCCTGGCAAAATTAAAAATATCGCTTACGCCCATAATCTAACATTCTACCCTTATATTTATAGATATTCCGGGTTATTCAATGGAAGCCACATACATTTTGATCTGGAATTATGGCAACTCTTTTTTAAATGCATGTCATCACCTTCAGTGATAAAGTCTCAGTCATTCTTTGCATATTCAAGATGTGGTTCCGTTGATATAAAGGGTAAGGAGGTTGAATTTCCATTAGTCCTTGGCAATGACACAATACAGATAAATGAAGACCAAATCTCTTTAATGGGGGAGAAGGCAACAAAAAGAGTCATAAACATTGGAAAAAAAAATATAATTATCGCCGAAACAGAAAACTTTGTGATACCACTGATAAATCCATTCTTTCTCAAGAGAAGCAGGCAGACAGTTAACCTCATACTGGAACTAAAGAAGAATGTAGGATATGACAAACTTCTATACATTCCCGGGATCTCAGATCCTTACTTACTCCCACAACTCTTCATGCTTGGAATAGATCTGTTTGACAACATCAACGCAGAGATTGAAGGCTCACATGGAACACTATATACAATGATGGGAAGACTCCGCAATGGGGGCGACAGCAGTAATGCAAACGGAGAATTCCTTCAAGATCTAGTATACCTACTGAGAAAGGGTGTCGAATCAATGACGCTGATGGAAATGGTGGAAAGGTGGAATATAAGTTCAAAGGCAAGGGAGATAATGAGGATGCTGGTTGATGAAAAATCAACAGAATTTGAGAAAGTTTATCCAAGAACCACAGCATCAGTTATAGCAGGTGGATTGGAATCTCTTAACAGACCAGACATCGCAAGATTCAACAGGTACGTACTGGAGGAATACAGGAAACCAAACAATCTGGAAACCGTCCTTTTCCTTCCATGCTCTGCCAGGAAACCATATTCAACTTCTAAATCACACAGGGAAATATTTGAGGCACTTGGATCGCTCAGGAAGCATATTAACGAAGTGATTGTTACCTCTCCCATAACCCTTGTTCCAAGGGAACTGGAAGAAACATATCCCGCTGGATTCTACGATATTCCGGTTACAGGCAACTGGTTCATGGAAGAAAAGGAGAATATTATCAACTCAATCAGGTCATTCATATCTAAGAATCAATATAGAAATGCAATTTTTTTCCTTCCTGAGGATATGCTGTTCGTAAAGGAAAGATTGAATCTTGGTGATGATTTCATTCTGTGGAAAAAGGGTGCGGATAACCAGTTTGACCAGCTCAAAGAGAGAATATCTCAAATTCGTGCAGGTGAGAATTCAGGAGTTAGAAGGGATTTCATGAAGGAAAAACTGGTTTCAATAGCAAGATACCAGTTTGGTGACTGGATAGAGCCATTTGTAGATGGTCTGAGGATCAACAGGATGTTCAACCAGTTCATGCTGGTAGATGGAAACAGGCCATTTTTTGTATACAACGAAAAACTGGGGAAGCTTACAATACATAAGAATGCATCAGAATTATTCATCAAAGAGGGAAGATTCCTTGTGGAAATTGACGACTTCAAGCCTACTGCAAGCATTTATGCAATGGGAGTGAAGAATTGCACACAGGATGTGAGACAGGAGGATGAGGTTGTTATCCATCACAATGGTTCAGTGAGAGGTACCGGTATTGCAAAAATGAGCCAAGAAGTTATGATAAATACAAATAAAGGCGTGGCTGTAAAGGTAAGAAATTAAATTTGATACGTGGTGATTGTAAGGAAT
>JAKAYJ010000187.1 GCA_021816385.1 Thermoplasmata archaeon | reverse complement strand
ATGTAAGTCAAATTACAATAAAACTAAAACAATACAAACTAATACATTAAATTAGAAATATATATGACTTCACTATATTGTTATTTGTAATTAAAATTGTAGAAAATCAAACAGCGGGCTTGGTGGGATTCGGACCCACGATCACCGACTTAGAAGGACGGTGCCTTATCCAGACTAGGCCACAAGCCCATGCAAGGAAAATACTAACTGGCATAAATATTTTTGAGTTAAATGCATATCCAATTGTGAGAGAAGAAAAGATCTCAGTTACGCTCAACTTTGAAAAAAGTATATACCTAAAACAGGTACTTGCAATGCTTCCAAATATCGATGAGATATCAGGAAGAACACATATAAAAACTCAGGAAACTGAACAATTCTTTCAAATTTATATAGAAGCGATGGATACTGTTGCAATAAGAGCTGCACTAGGTTCGATAACCAGATGGATTCTAATTGCAGACAGGTTAGTTAAAGAGGTGCAATAAGTGGAAGGGGGAATAAGTAATTATTTACAAAATCAAGTAAGACAGGCTCAACAGATCGAAAACCAGATTGAACAAATAGGTACTCAAAAATATCAGCTTGAAGTAAGGATAAAAGAACTTACCAAGACGCTTGAGGAGCTTGGGAAAGTGGCTGATGGTATGCCAATATACAGAAGTGTTGGTCCTGTACTGTATAAGGTCGATGACAAAACCAAACTGGTTGAAGAACTCAAGGAACAGAAAGAGCTCAGTGAGATAAGGATAAATACCATTGAAAAACAACAGAAGGCCCTTGAAGAAAAATACAAGGAAATAGAGGAAGTTATTAAGAAAGCATATTCAGAAAGTAAGACAAAATAAGGAATAAGGATGGATAAATACAAGGATGTGCAGGGTGGAAAGCCTGTTCATCTCCTGAATGTTGAAAGGGTCGGCGTAAGGAATGTAAGGGTACCCATAACGGTAAGGAGAGGAGATGATGTTTTTAATCTGTCAGTTAATCTTAACGTATTTGTCGATCTTCCATCCTGGCGAAAGGGTGCCGATATGTCTCGAACAATTGAATCAATCAATTCTGTAATTAATGGTCATAAAAATGAGGATGCCATTGAACATGTATCAATGGAAATATGTAAGGAATGTCTTAGAAGATTTGACTATTCAAGCAAGGCCATGGTTGAAATGAGTACAGTAATCTTTCTCAACAGGAACGCATCTGGAGGCTCCGAATCACTTGTTCCCTATGAAGTCAGGGTGAATTCGGAACTTGAGAGAAATGGAGCCAGCAAGACATCTCTATCTGTAGAAATCATGGTAATAAACGCATGCCCATGTGCAATGGAAACAGCCAGAACAATACTGAAGGAAAGGATTCCAGAGGCTTCTGACATTCTTGATAAGATTCCAGTAATAACTCATAATCAGAGGAATCATATAGTAATAAAAATTGAATATACTGGTAGCCTGGATATTGAGATCAAGAATATTATAGAATTTGTTGAAAAGAGGATGAATGGCTCACTTCTTCCATTACTGAAGAGATCAGATGAAGGTGAGATGGTTGTCAGAGCCCATTTAAATCCAATGTTTGTTGAAGATATCGTAAGAGACATTTCATTCAATATTGTAAGAAATTTTTCAGAAATTGAAGATGATGTTAGATTGACGGTATCATCTGAAAGTGAAGAAAGTATTCACCCACACAATGCTTTTGCAGAAATAAGTTCAACTTTTGGACAGATAAGAAAGGAAAATAATAATTAATTCTTATTTCCTTTCAACATTTTAACAACAGCTTCAACTGCACTTCTTGCCTTTTCGATTCTTGCTTCAGCCTGCAGTCTCGTCTGTCCAGGACCTGTAATTCCCAGTGATACTGGCATTCCGGTCTCGATGGATATATCCATGATTTTCCTTGCTGCGTTCTGCATTATGATATCATCATGATCTGTTTCTCCCTGTATAACTGCTCCAAGTGTAACAACTGCATCAACATTTCCTCCATTGATGAGTTTCTTTACTCCCAGTGGGATCTCGAAGGTTCCAGGTACCTTAAGTACCTCTGAAACTTCTCCACCCAGAAATTTAACATGATCTATGGCTCTTTCCAGCATCATCATCGTAATATCATAATTATATTCCGATACAACTATTCCTATTTTCATATTTTTTCATCACCTCAATGTGTTATTGCGCTTCCTTTTTTACCTTCGCCCATGACGTCTCCTGCGTCAGCATACCCCTGCCTCAATCCCTTTCCAGCATTCAGCGTTAATTTTTCAGGGAAGAAGAGTAAGTTATATGCATTTATGGCATGTTCTCTTGCTCTCTGGTCACATAGCCACGCAAGTTCCCTGTCGTCCTTTGCCTCATCTTCGTGGACAAACACTTCAATTATATGCTTCCCAACCTTCAACTGCACTTCCATTAATCCTGTGGACGCGACCTGGCTTGAGATCTTGTCAACTGGCTTTCTTCCTGGCATACCGCAGGCTATGACAATGTCACACCCTGAATTAAATAACAAAAGGCTTGCCACTGGAAGATCCTTTATTCCTGGAACTGTATATCTTGATATCCTGAATCCTGTCCCCGTTGACCCGAGTTCATCTATAATGGATTTTCCCATATCGTACCTTGCAAACGTTGTGTCAGCAATACCTATAAGCTTCATGCACGTATTCCCTCCAGCTCAATTATCCTCTTCTTGATCATCCTTGTTCCCACGGGATCTTGTGATTCAAAACGTTTGCATCTTACTACTTTTACATGTATATTTCTTTTAGCGCATTCATCTTCAATCTGTTTTTCATCAAATCGCTGATCGAAACCAAGCGTGATTATATCTGGCTTCAATATTTCAACTGTCCTGAAGATATCTCCATGATTACCAACCACTGCCTCATCAACCATTTTCAGGTTTGAGACCATCTCCCTTCGGGCATTTTCAGAAAAAACTAGTTTCTTCCCACTTTTCTGAGCATTAAGGTCAGTTGCAACTACTACTATCAGTTCTTCCCCAAGAGCTCTTGATTGCTTCAAATAATCTATATGTCCAAGGTGGAGTATATCAAACACCCCTGTCGCCATAACTTTAGTCA
>JAKAYJ010000186.1 GCA_021816385.1 Thermoplasmata archaeon | reverse complement strand
ATTCTCAAGATTAAAACTATATGAATCTAGCCATTTTTTCTCTCTTTCCATAATGGTTGAAACAGGTATTGCCTTGTATGTTTTCCGCTTTCCAAAGCTGCTTTCAATGAAACCCTTTCTCTCCAGTGACCCAAATAAATCATAAACTCTCGGCTGTGGTATGCCTGTTTCCTTGACAATACTCGTGGAAGTCATTGGACCTCTCAGGATTAAAACTTCGTAAATTTTTATCTCATAAGCCGTGAGGCCAAACTTAGATAGACCATCAAAAATTTTTTCCTCCACATTATCTCATGTTATTTCAGTTTATAAATATAATCGATTAATACTTAAAAACTAAACCAAAATATAAAAATATTGACTAGTTTTCGTCCTTGACCCAGTCAGGATATCTAATACAACGATAATAGTGGTTTTCATTTGGAATCTTCTTCAAAAGTGGATGAGTTAGTTCGCATTCATAGGTTTTGTAGGGACACCTTGTACTGAACTGGCATCCCTTGTAGTTCTCATTGTAATTAGATGGATTACCTGTCAATCTTATTCCATTATATTTTTTTACACCTATTCGTGGTATACTCTTCAGAAGAAGATAATTATATGGGTGAGCTGAAGAGTTAATCATTGATTCCCTATCTCCATATTCTGTTAATTCACCAGCATACATCATCCCAAGCTGATCAGATATTTCGTAAAGAATAGATAAATCATGGGTGATCATAATCATTGTAAAGCCTTTTTTCCTCTGTATTTTTTTAAGGTCCACGAGTATGTCATGTTCAACAAGGACGTCAAGCCCGGTAGTAGGTTCGTCCAGGATAACGAGTTCTGGAGAAAGAACAAGCGCCATGGCAATAACCGTTCTCTGTCTCATGCCACCACTGAGTTCGTGAGGATAGTTATGCAATATCTCCTGAGGGAGTCTGACCATCTTCAAAACATCCTGTACATTTTGCTCATATTCCACTAAATCCTTTCCGTGAGCCTCAAGAACATCTTTAAACTGGTCACCTATTCGCTTTACAGGGTTTAAGGCATTCATGGCAGCCTGTGGTATGAATGTCATATCAACGGCTCTAATTCGTCGCAATTCATGCTTTGGCATTTGCAGCAGGTCTTTACCTTTAAAAAAAACCTTACCTGACATAATTTCTCCCGGATATCTAAGCGAGTTATAGATCGATTGTGCAAAGGTACTCTTTCCAGACCCTGATTCACCAGCTATTCCAAATATGATACCCTCCTCTATGGACAAATTTAAGTCATTTATAATTATCGAAAAACCGTTTTCCCAGTGGTAGCCGACTGTTAGATTTTCAATCTGAATGGCATTTGACACTCAGTCCACCTCGATTTTCTTGAATGGATCTGGGGCAGCCTTTATCAACCTTCTCGTATACTCGTCAACGGGATTTTCAATTACCTGTTTTGTGTCTCCAGATTCTACAACTTTTCCCTTATTGAGAACATATATCCTGTCAGTGATCATGCTGACTGTGTTGAGATCATGAGTTATATAAATGATACTTATTCCCAGATTTTCCCTCAGAGAAAGGAGGAGTTCAAGTATTTCGATCCTCAAAGAAACATCAAGCATGGACACAGGCTCATCAGCAATCAGAACTTTAGGTTCAGTTGCCAGTGCCCTGGCCATGTATACTCTCTGTCTCTGTCCCCCGGAAATCTGATGAGGGAACTTGTCAAGGAACTGGGAAGGTGGATCAAGTTTTACCTGCGTCAGGAGTTCCTGGACCCTATCGTTCACGTTTCCCTTGTAATGATTTATTAACAGTGGTCTCTTTATATGCCACTCCACATTGTGGAATGGATCAAGTGATGCATATGGGTCCTGAAATACCATCTGTATATTTTTCCTGTAATTCTTAAGTCTTTTACCCTTGAACCCTGAAACATCCTCATTATCAAAAATAATCTTTCCTGATGTGGGTCTGTATAATAGTACCATTAACCTGGCCAGCGTACTCTTACCGCTTCCACTCGCTCCTACTATACCCAGAAGCTCCTTTTCTCTCAATTCCAAAGTTACATCATCCAGTGCCCTGACTATATCCCCTTTTGTAAGACTCTTCCTGACTGTAAATTCCTTTGTAACATCCTGAATTGTAAGCAAACTCATGATTTCACCTTATTTTTCTTGATCTTGAAAACTCTCAACGCTGGATTTGCGATTTCATCCATTCCAAAGTTCAGTAATATAAATGAAAACATCAACACTGCAATAAGGATTGCTGGAGGCAATATCCACCACCATTCCCCAACCAAGTATGCCTCATTATTTATTGCCCAGTAAAGCATCGTTCCCCAGTTAACCTGCTGCAAATTACCGACACCGAGATATTCAACAAATGTGAGTCCCATAGTACCATACATAGCTGTGAAGAAGAAATTTGATACAATTACAGGCATTATTGATTTGATAATTTGCCTGAAAATAATGCTCATTTTCTTTTCGCCAATAAGGATGGAAGAGAGGATATAATCTCTCTTCGCAACAGAGAGAGTCACAGATCTGAAGGTCCTCGCCCCAAATGCCCAGCCTGTTACGACAAGAATTAGAATGGTAGGAAAATATCCAAGGTTCTGATGAATTCCCAGGAAGTATGCTCCAAAGAGCATGATAAGTAGTACACCTGGGATAACCAGGAACACATTCACTATGGCATTGATTACCTCGTTAGCTCCCTTCGATGCAAATCCAGATAAAACTCCAACGAAAACTGATATTAGTGTTCCAAGTATGCCAACTGAAAACCCAATAAGCAGCGTGGGGGCTGCACCTCCTATGAGTTGCGAGAACACGTCCTGACCGTACCCCGTTGTACCAAGAAGGTGGGTGTACGATGGCGGAATACTTTTTTTGAATAGATAAGCATTAGGAGGGTAAGGAGTATAAAAAATACCTATTAGTGCAAAGATGATTATGGAAAGCAATAGAATAAAGCCTGCCTTTGCCTTATTATTTTGAAGAAGTACACCTAGAGGCTTGATGAGTTTCAATAGTATATCAAATGCCCTGTTTTCTCTAAGATTGGAAATTATTCCCTCTTTCGTCTTATTTTCCTGAATATTACTCACCTTCCTGCTTTA
>JAKAYJ010000185.1 GCA_021816385.1 Thermoplasmata archaeon | reverse complement strand
CCAAAGAAAACAAGAGGAAGGCTGCTGGTCTTCAATATATTCTCCTGGACATTTGGTTCCATTGCGTTCTATGTCATCTCCATACCCATAGTACTGAATTTTGGAGATATTTCATGGAGAATTATGTACATTACAGGAGCGATTATTCCATTGATTGTAATTATCTCAAGGAGAAATATTCCGGAAAGCCCGTACTGGTTAATGCTGAATGGTTCTGAGAAAGAAGCGGAAACTGTGGTGAATGAGGTCAAGTCGTTGAGTACAAAGGAAAGAGTTTCGCCACCAGAAGTACAAAAAGGACAATCAGAAATGAGGGGAAAGAATGGAGTTTATCGCCTGATACTGTTCACTTCTGTAGCATGGTTCTGTTACGATGTTGCAAGTTACGGTGTCTGGAATTACACACCTTCGCTTTTCATCCAGGAAGGATCATCCTACGTAGCAACCATTATTTCAACACTGCTAGAAGAGATTCCCGTGTTTGCGGGAACAATTGTCTGTCTTCTTGCGATAGACAAGGTGGGAAGAAAGAAGCTTGAGTCCACAGGATTTCTGCTTGCTGGAATATCTCTAATTGCATTTGGCATCATATCATTCCACTCTGTGCTTCCATTCATAATGATCTTCTCTGCATTTGCACTGATGCATTTCTTCCATAACACAGGACCAACAAACATAACCTATCTGTATCCAGCAGAAATATTTCCAACAAGGATAAGGGGTACAGCTATGGGAGTATCAACCGCCGCTTCGAGATTAGGGGCCATTCTCGGAGTGTTCGCGTTTCCAATTCTCATAAGTGGGTTGAACATAACCTATGGTCTTCTTTTCTTTGCAATATTCGAGATAATAGGATTCGGCTTCACAATGGTTCTGGCTCCTGAAACAAGGGGAAAATCTCTTACCTGAACGAATAATATTCTTATTTTCCCTGCTTTTCCATAGTTTGGGGTTGATCATCATTCATGTTGTTATAGCCTGAACATACCAAGTTTAAATAGAAAAACTTTAAAACCTTTTAGCTATGTGGAAAAAAAGGTGGAACATTGGGTCGATTTCAAGGAAGATCATCTAAAAAATTTACAGGTGGAAGATACAAACAATACAGGGCAAAGAGGAGATCAGAAATAGGTAGGGAACCTACATTTACGAGAGTAAATCCAACACAGAGAAAAGTTCTCAGGATAAGGGGAGGGAATCTAAAGGCGACCCTATTGAATGATAACTTTGCAAACGTATATGATTCAAAACAGAAGAAAACAACAAAGTCACAGATCAAGACAGTGAAAGCGAATCCTGCAAACCCACACTATGTGCAGAGGAACCTGATGAACAAAGGTACCATTATCGTAACGGAAATAGGCGAAGCAAGGATTACTTCAAGACCGGGACAGGACGGAGTAATTAACGCTGTTCTTCTATGAAAGTAACATTATACTCTCAATATTTTAATCCAAAAAACAGTAGAAGGCTTGGCAGGAAGATACCTGTTGAAGCTGCAAAAAAATTTTCTGACCAGAAGTTACAGGATATTCTTAAAGCGCTCCGTATTGATTATGAAATCAGGGAGGGTTACTACCCAAGGGTACCCTATGAAAAATGCAATATATACAGCATCGAAAGCAACCTCAAAAAAGGAACCGTTATCAAGATGATAGAGAGAAAGCTCTAATCTATTTCTTAGCTTTTTTCTTCATTTTGTAATAGGTAAGCGGATGGGTCATGAATTCTTTATGGCATAACTCATCATCATCCCAGTAACACAGATGATTTGACCTCAGTGTAACACATTTAGGTGGAGAATATTTGGTACCGGATATTTCTCCAATTATGTGTCTGACCTGATACTCTGTAACTTTTTTGCTAAAATCAGGGACGGTACCAAATGATTCAATGATTCCCTGTTCATTCATGCCAATGTTGTTCAGAAATGAAACCACTGTGAATCTTGCAAGATGTGGCAAATTAACACCGCCTCTAATATCATTCATAAAGTGAATGATACAGGGTGGGAAGCAAGATGAGTCAATACTTCCGAGATCCGTAGTCTTGCTCTGTTCCTGAAGAACTGCCCTTATTTTCTCTATTCTATCACTGAATGGGGAAAGTATCTGTCTTGCCCTATCTGAATCTATCCCTGAAGTTTCCTCTCTTAGCTGAACTGCGAAGTACTCCCTCAGCATTTTAATAACAGCATTTTTGCCGATTATTACATCACCGCCATAAAAGGACTGGAAGGTCAGCCTGTATTCAAACCCAGAGATTTTTGAACAGTACTTTGTGAACTCAAATATTGGTACCTTGAACTGATTGATCTCCCTATCATAGGTGATAAATATGCCAAATTCAGCAGATTTTGACTCTATTTCACTGTTTTCCATGGAATCAAGATAATCTTCATAAGACACCCTGCATGAGTTTATGAACCTGTTTGAAAAGACAGGGTAATCTATGGCCTTCATGATAAATGGCAGCAGTAATTTCCAGTCGCTGTATTTATTCCATTCCAATCCTCTGACCTTAAAGTTCTTCGATTTTAACTGTTCATCAATGTTGTCTAAAATCCTGAGAACAATGTCAACATACTCAGCGTTCCGATCATTGAACTCGTTGATCATCCCATTCACTTCTTTGTATGAAATGTCTTCCGAGTCCAGCATAGATATACTTAAGTTAAAAATGGGATTTAATCTTATTGAAAAGGTATCTCCATGTTTTATGGGAAATTTTTTACCCTGTCCTTAACTATTTTCCATTTTTCAGCCTTTAGAAGATGCCAGGTCAATATCATTCAAAGCAATCATTATTTCGGTAATTTAAAATAATGGTGATAGTGCAAAGCCATCACCTCTGGGATCTGCGCCTCCGAATAAAACACCATTCTCCCCTCTCTTTATTATCTGGCAATGTCCATGGGAACTGTCCAGATATGGGGTCTGTCTTATCCTCTTGAAATATTTTGACAGATCATAACTGAATGATGCACCTTCCTCAAATATTAGTAGATCCGGTTCTTCGTATATGTTTGCAGGTATATTTATTCTTGGCAGGTCGATTGCTTCCTGTGGGGTCAACCCTAGATCTATCATTTCGTGGATCTTGTTGACGTGAAC
>JAKAYJ010000184.1:697-3127 GCA_021816385.1 Thermoplasmata archaeon | reverse complement strand
GCAGATTACAAGGTTCCTTCACTTGTTTATTTTGTAGAGTACCTTCCAAAAAATCCACTTGGGAAGATCCTGAAAAAAGAACTCAAACTTCTGGTTAACTAATTTTGATCACTCTTGAACAACTTCGATACATTTCCCGAATATCAGTATATAATTTCATTCTTGATGTATTCATCCGCAGGAAAAACTATTTTACACACATTCAAATGTACAATTAATGAAAACTATTGAAATTTACAAATTATTTATCGATGTAGACTCAATCAACCACAAATTTAACGGAATCGAGAACATAACTGGAAAATGGGATGGCAGCTTTATAGAACTCGATTCAGAAGGACTGGAAGTTCACGAGGTTATAGTGAACGAGACAAAAGTCGAATTTCAGCTCGACAGAAAAACAAATAAACTGAAATTCATGTTGCAGGAAGGAGAATTCAAAGCAGAGATATCCTATTCAGGGCAGATACCCAAATTATTGACAGGTTTCTACACCGCTTCTTATAAGGAAGGTGAAATGCTCACAACACAGTTCGAATCAACTGGTGCGAGGAGAATGTTTCCATGTCTCGACAGGCCCAATGCCAAGGCAAGGTTTCAGGTTACAGTGAATATAGACAGCAATCTTGAAGCCATTTCAAATACGCCTATTGAAAAACTAGAGAAGAATGGGAAACGTAAAATTGTAAAATTCGAGATCACACCCATAATGTCAACATATCTTCTATATCTTGGAGTTGGGAAATTCAAGTCACGATCAAGAAAAGCTGATGGAGTGGAAATTATTTTGTCAGCCCCTGAAGGATATCTTACGGAATCTGATTTTCCAATAGATGTCGCATCCAGAACACTCTCATTGCTTCAGGGTTATTTTGGAATCATATATCCATTGCCAAAACTTCATCTTATATATGTGCCCGAATTTTCTGCTGGAGCGATGGAGAACTGGGGTGCAATCACATTCAGGGATTACTACCTCAGCATCGATCAAACAACCAGTTCAGCAAACTATAAGGCAATTGCTGAGGTAATAGCTCATGAACTGGTTCACCAGTGGTTTGGAAATCTTGTGACAATGGATTGGTGGAATGATCTCTGGCTCAATGAAAGTTTTGCAACTTTCCTTTCGTATAAAATGATTGATAAAATTTATCCTGAATGGAATCCGGTGGCAGACCAGTTCACAAGGACAGGAATGGCCCTTTTCAATGATTCACTCATCAACACACACCCTATTGATGTGAAAGTTGACAATCCTAGTCAGATATCCCAGATTTTCGATAATATAAGTTATGGAAAAGGAGCTGCAATATTGCGCATGATCGAGACATACCTTGGTGAAACAAACTTCAAAAAAGGATTGTGGAAATACATTATTAATAATACATATAGGAATGCAAAAGGCTCAGAATTATGGAATTCCCTTGAAAAGGAATCAAATGTGCCTGTTTCAAAAATTATGTCCCGCTGGATTGAAAAACCGGGTTATCCGATAATTATCGCCTCAACGGAATCCAATCTGCTTAAACTGGAACAGTTCAGGTTCAAACTAAATGGACTTGAAAAAGACACATGGCCAGTCCCACTCAGCGTTAAGAGCGAAAATGGGGACAACATTCATTTGATGGAGACTGAATCAGCGACTTTAGATTCAACTTCCATCATAACATTAAATAGAAATTCTTCAGGTTTTTACAGAGTATTGTATAGGGGAAATTTGCTCACTGAAGTATTATCTAAAATATCCAGCATGGACATGTTTGAAAAATGGGGAATTCTTAATGATTACTATTCTTTCCTTTCAAGCTCACTCATTGAGTTTGAAGATTATCTGAAAGTTATTTCGTCTTTTAAGAATGACATGGAGCCTATGGTTTTGAAGGAGATATCTTCGCAGATTCTTAAAATTCATTACATAAGGCCAGACGCTAAAGAATTCAACACATTTGCACTTTCTTACCTTGATTTGGCAACAAAAAATCTTGGTGAAAGGTTGACAGAAGAGGCACCAGACGTCAGCATTGCCAGGGGGGCGGTCGCTCTGGCTCGAACGGTCATTGACAGATCATATGCTATGAAAATTTCACACAATTTCCAACATTTTACGTCAGTAGACCCTGACATGAAGCTTGCCTATGCGGTTGCACACGCATCTTCCCATGGAAAAACTTCACGCAACTTCAATGAAATGATGAAAGTGTACAATGAAGTAACTGCAGAGGAAGACAAACTAAAAATCATAACTGCGCTTGGATGGATGCAATCAGAAGAGCCCCTAAATAATGTTGTAACGGCTATTGAAAAGGGTGAAATAAAAAAGCAGAATATAATAAGATTTTATACTGCTTGCTCCCATAATGTATCAGCCAGGAAATTCCTTGCTAAAAATATGAAGGGTGTGGTTGAGAACCTAAGGCTGTTCTATTCTGG
>JAKAYJ010000184.1:0-687 GCA_021816385.1 Thermoplasmata archaeon | reverse complement strand
TATCTCTCATTGAATAATGATATGACTACCTTGAATATGCTTGAAAGCATCAGCGGGGATGACATTGTAAATGGAATTGAAAGGGCAAAGGAGATAATAGAAATTTATACTGCCATTGGTAAAAGGATCAAATAATCTCATTTCACGTGTTTATCTCCAATATATTTTATTATTTGTTCAATTGATGTTTTTTCCAATACACATGAGTTTCCCGTGCAAAGGGAATAACCATCTCCCGAAGCACCAGTGCCTGTAAATAGAACCTGATCAGAAACACCTTTTTCCCTGAGCATTTTCAATATATCTGCACTTTCATCTCTGGACATGCCATTTTTCTTTATGAGATATATATGATCCTTGAGAATCTGGTTCTGCACCCTGAAGGTAAAATATGCAGGATATCTTGCAACGTTTCCCTCAAATTCTTCAGGAGTAACATTTGCACCCCTAATCTCGATTCCAAATGTCCTTAGGTATATCTGAACTCTTTCATATGCTGAATATGGTGACGGCATTGCAGAATCTTCCTGGGAATTCCATGAGCCAAGAAATTCTCCATATCCCTTTGCAATATTTTCAGAAATGTCTTTCGATGCCTTTTCCGCAGTTGCATCCATGAGTTCCTTAACCCTGGAAATGCAGGGATTTTCAGGAAAGAGTGCAGAATATGCAGTGAGCCCCAGAGAT
>JAKAYJ010000183.1 GCA_021816385.1 Thermoplasmata archaeon | reverse complement strand
AATTTGAACAACTTTTTGTGTCCAACAAAAATAACAATGTAGTAACTATACATGATATATTTCCACATCAGTTTAAGTCAGACTATCGTAGGGATTTTGTTAAATCGTTCTATAACTACTTCAATAAATATAAAAATTTTGGCAATATAATAACAGTTTCTAATAAAGTAAAAAATGATCTATCTGAATTTAACATAGATTTAACAAACGTTACTACAATATATCCTCCAATAAACCAGAATTTTAAGCACCTTCAAAACAAAGAAAAATTACGTTCCGAACTGAATCTACCACGGGATAAAACATTAATTTTATCTATTTCCTCAGAAGAAAGAAGGAAAAATTTATCTGCAACGGAAAAAACAATGAATAAGTTAGATGATAGTTTCAAGTTAGTCAGAGTTGGTTCTAAAGTCGGGAATAGTATAACCTTCAACAAAGTGGATGATATTACAGTGAACAAAATTTACAATGCGTGTGATGTTTTATTATTTCCTTCATTGGATGAAGGGTTCGGTTATCCTGTTGTTGAAGCTTTCGCCACAGGACTACCTGTTGTATCATCAAATATTCCAGTAATAAGGGAAGTGGCGGGAGAATCAGCGGTCTTGGTAGATCCTATGGACATTAATAGCATTGTTGACGGGTTGGAGAGTGCCTTAGAAAATAAAGAGTATTATAAGCTAAAGGGGTTGACGAGATCGACCAATTTTTCATTTGATAATTTCAAAGATAAAATGATGAAATATTATAAATCCATAGAATGGTGAGTTGAATCAATTTTATACGATGAAAATATTATGATTTTTCTATATTATAGTTAATTACCTATACTATTATACTTTTATTTAGGAATTTCTCTACCTCAACTTTCTCCTTCAATGATGCCTTCTGATCAAGTGATATCTTTGATGGGGCTCTCCCTGCATATCTCGATATACCCTTAACTCTTTAAGAATGTAGGCACATGTTCCGATTTGATCGAGAACTTTTCAATGATATCTCTCTCCTTCTTTGTGATTTCTGTAATCGTCCATTCAAATTTACCCATTTTCGGCCATTGAAAAGTATCCAAAAAAGGCCATTGAATATTTACCACCCCATGCATTTTCATGCTGGAGATGGTAAATGCGCTTACAGCGGAGGATTGGCATATGTTTAAGACCATGAAGGAACAGGGAATGAGCATAAGTGAGATAGCAAGGAGAACTGGAGTGAGCAGGAAAACTGTGAGGAAATACATCGCAATGGAGAAACCTGTGAAATACAGCAGAGAGGGGAGACAGTCTGTCATTGCCCCTTACACCGATTATGTAAGGGGGAGGATTGACAAGCATAACCTCTCTGCTGTCAGGATATATGAAGAGATCAGGGAAAAAGGTTATCCCGGGTCATACACAACTGTCAAGAGGCTGTGCAGGGAACTGCGCAAGGATCGAAGAATACAGGCAGTATACCGCTATGAGACAGATCCGGGAAAACAGTCACAGGTTGATTTCGGTGATTTCGGGTACATAGATATTGATGGAAAGCACAGAAAACTCTACGCCTTTTCCATGATATTGGGATATTCCAGGTTGAGATATGTGGAATTCACCACTGACATATCTACTGAAAACGTTATCAAAATGCACCTGAACGCATTCTCATTCTATGGTGGATTCACCGACACAATCCTATATGACAACATGAAGCAGGTTGTCATAGACCGGAAGATAAGGGCCTCTGAATCAACATTCAATGAGAAGTTCATGGACTTCGCTGAATATTACGGCATAGTCATCAGATTATGTTACCCATACAGGCCCGAAACAAAGGGGAAGATTGAGAACACCATAAAGTACCTGAGGTACAATTTCTTCAATGGTAGAACATTCACAGATCTCAATAACATAAACATACAGTGCACTGAATGGCTGAACAGGGTAAATTCACAGATACATGGAACAACCCATGAGATACCTGTGGAAAGATTGAAGAAAGAATCACTCAACCAGCTTTCATCAGTACCGGCATACATGACAAGGAAGGAGGAATCCAGAAAGGTATCAAGGGACTGCTATGTTTCCTATAAGGGAAACAGGTATTCTGTTCCTTGGAAATATGCCGGAAGGGAGTGCAGAATAATTGAGGAATCAGAACTGGTGAAAATAGAGATCGATTCCGGCATTGTTGCTGATCATGCCATCCTAAAAGGAACAGGAAGGATATCCAGGAATAAGGATCACTTCGAAGGCCTTCTGAAAGCAATAAAGGAGGAGAATTCCGCCGTGTATTCCCAGGAAGTGGAAACACGTGACCTGAAGAGATACGAGGAGGTATCATGATGGATTCATACGAAAGAGTGCATGAATATCTTTCAAAACTTGGCATGACAACAATGGAAAGCATCATTGATTCATACCTTGAAACATCCCATGACAGACCTGTAATGGACATACTGGATCATCTTCTTTCCGAAGAACTTAAACACAAGCTTTCAAGGAAGACTGAGAACATGCTCAACTGGTCAGGTTTTCCATTCCGGAAAACCATGGACGATTTCGATTTCTCATTCCAGCCCTCCATTGATCGATCTGTCATGGATGATCTCATGACATTGCGGTATATACACAACACCGAGAATGTTGTGTTCCTGGGCCCGCCAGGTGTTGGAAAGACGCATCTCTCAATAGCTTTGGGCATGAGAGCAATCATGTCCGATATCCCGGTGTATTACACATCAGCAATGAAACTGGTGCAGACACTCAAGAGAGACTATGATCTGAAGAGACTGGAATACAGGATAAAGACATATTCAAGGTTCAGGCTCATGATAGTGGACGAGATCGGTTACCTTCCACTGTCAAGGGAGGAATCAAACCTGTTCTTCCAGTTTGTTTCATCCCGGTACGAGAAGAAGTCCACCATATACACATCCAACAAGTCATTCAGCGAATGGGGCGAAATACTTGGAGATTCAGTGATGGCTTCTGCAGTCCTTGACAGGATACTGCACCACTGCACTGTCATAAACATAAAGGGTGAATCATACAGGCTGAAGGACAGGAAGAAGAACTCGCTGCCAACAGTGAGGAAGGAGTGATAAAATGAAGACAAGTATAAATACAGGTGGGGAATTTTACTTGGCCGATTTTGGAT